>DATAAP010000667.1:0-5476 GCA_036260035.1 Alphaproteobacteria bacterium
GCCAGAGGGTTTGTTCGCGGCGGTGGGCCGCGACCTCGAGCCGCGTCTGCTAAACCGCACCGTGTCGGTGATGGATTTCGCGCCGACCTTCGCCGCCCTGCTCGGTGTCGAGCTCAAGGACATAGACGGCCAGCCCATCGCCGAAGTGATGGGCACGGTGGCGGCTTAAAGCGCGTCAGCCCCAAGCGATGCACGTCATGCGGGGGCTCGACCCGCGCGTCAACGGGACCGCGGCACAAACGCGCAAACGTGGCGTGCGCTCGTCGCAATGCCTCCGTGGACCACGGGTCAGCCCCCACGTGACGTATCAGCGCTTCTCAGATGCGGCCTGGCTCCACCGGGCTGAGCAGTCAGCCGTTCGGCCCTGCTCCAGGCGCCCGCCCCATTCGGGCGGGGCGCCCGATCCGCAGCATCCGCTGCGGGCGTCGGATGCTCAGAACGCCAGCAGCGACACGACAGCGGACGCCCAAATGGTCATGAAGCCGGCCGCGATGGTCAGGGTCGCGAAGGTATCGTTCTTGATCATCTTCTTCTCCCCCGTCGCCCCATGGGCGATTCGGTAGGCTCACGATACGGGCTTCAGGGCGCCAGCGCTGTGAACGTGTTCACAATTCGACGGAAATTTTCGTCGCTTCCGGGGTAAGCCGGACGGGCCACGGGACGGCGAGCCAGTGCCGCAGGAACTCAACCTACTGAACTTGCAAAAAAAATTGCAGCACGCTCAGTCCTGCTTGGCCTGGACGATCGAGCGGCGGATCTGGCGCGAGCGGGCAAAGACGCGCTGCAGGGTCTCGCCGTCGCCGAAGCGTATGGCCTTCTGCAGCAGCGCGATATCCTCGTAGAGGCGGCCGAGCATCTCCAGCACCGCCTCCTTATTGGCAAGGAAGATGTCGCGCCACATCACGGGATCCGAGGCCGCGACGCGCGTGAAATCGCGGAAGCCGGAGGCGGCGAACTTCACCACCTCCGCCTTCATATGCGCCTCGAGGTCGCTGACCGTGTTGACGATCGTGTAGGCGATCAGATGCGGCACGTGGCTGGTGATCGCCAGCACGCGATCATGGTGCATCGCGTCCATCGTCACCACCCGCATGCCGGCGCGCTGCCACAGTGCTGCTACTTTGTCGACTGCGGCCGGCGACGTGCCGATCGGCGGCGTCAGGATGCACCAGCGGCCCTCGAACAGCGCGGCGAAACCGGCCTCGGGCCCGGAATGCTCGGTGCCGGCCACCGGATGCCCAGGCACGAGATGTACGCCCTTGCGCATGTGCGGGCCGAACGCGTCGAGCGCCACCTGCTTGACCGAGCCGACATCGGAGAGGATCACGCCCCTCTTCAGCTTCGGCGCGATCGCCGCGGCGAGGGCAGGATATGTCGAGACCGGCGTACAGACGATGACGAGATCAGCCCCGGCGACGGCCTTGCCGACATCCGCCTCGACCACATCGGCGAGCTGCAGCTCGTTGACCTTCGCGCGCACGCCAGTATCGGCATCGCACGCGACCAGCGTGCGCGCGATGCGTCCGCGCCGCATCGCGCGTGCTAAGGACGAGCCGATCAGCCCGAGGCCGATCAGCGACACGCGGTCGAAGAGCGGTGCCGCGCGCTTCACTGCGGATTTGCGCTTGGCCATGCTCACCGCATGAATTCGGCGAGTGCGTCGACGACCGCGCGCATCTCCGCCTCGGTGCCAATGGTGATGCGGAGGTGGTGCGGCAGCCCGTAATTGGCGACGGCGCGCGGGATGATCCCGCGCGCGTTGAGATGGGCGTTCGCCGCGGTGGCGGTCCTGGGACCGGTCGCGGGGAACTCGACGAGCACGAAGTTGCCGACGCTGGGCAGCACCTTGAGGCCGAGCGAAGTGAGCTGCTGCGTGAGCCACGGCAGCCACATGTCGTTATGCGCGCGGCTCTTGTCGGTGAAGGCGAGATCCTCGAGCGCCGCGACGCCCGCCGCCTGCGCCGCCGCGGAAACGTTGAACGGGCCACGCACGCGGTTGAGCACGTCGGCGACCGCCGGCGGGCAGTAGGCCCAGCCGAGCCGCAGGCCGCCAAGTGCGAAGATTTTCGAGAAGGTGCGCATCATAACGACGTTGTCGCACGCGTCCACCAGCTCGGCGCCATTCGAGTAGTCGTTACGCGCGACGTACTCGGCGTAGGCCGCATCGATCACCAGCAGCACATGCGGGGGCAGGCCCTCGCGCAGGCGCCGCAGCTCCGCCGCCGTTACATAGGTTCCGGTCGGATTGTTCGGGTTGGCGAGGAAGCAGAGTTTGGTTTTAGCGTTGGCGCGCGCGATCAGCGCGTCGATGTCGGCGCGGTAGTCCTTCTCCGGCGCGGTGACCGGCGTCGCGCCCGCCGCGTGGGCCGCGATCGGGTACATGACGAAGCCGTACTGGCTGTAGAGCACCTCGTCGTCCGGACCGGCATATGCCTTGGTCAATAGGGCGATGATCTCGTCGGAACCGGCGCCGCAGACGATGCGCTCGGAATCCAAACCAAAGCGCTTGCCGATCGCCGCTCGCAGGGCCGTGGCGCCGCCGTCCGGATAGCGATGCGCGCTCTCGGCCGCCTTGCGTAGCGCCTCGATGGCGCGCGGGCTCGGACCGAGCGGCCCCTCGTTAGAGGACAGCTTGATCGTCTTGGTCTGCCCAGGCAGGGCGGATTTGCCCCCTACATAGGGCTCGATTGACAGGACACCGGGGCGGGGCGTGGGCGTGGTCATGGTGCAATGCAGCTTGCGCGGGGCGGCCAATCTAGGCGACTAGGGCGCTCAGGGCTACTTTCGCGTGCGCGGCAGCTGGATTGGCACGGCGTATCCGCCGATGGAGCGTGCCCCCGTCAATCCGGGACCGGCGGCCTCGCGCAGCCGATCTAGCCGCGGATCGCCGGGGCCTGCGTAGTCCTCCGTCTCGACCAACAGCATAGGCCGCGCCGCCCCGCGGCCGTCCGTGACCCGCGCTTCGGCCGGAAAGCCGCGCGGCTTCACGCCGGCGGTGGTGAGGGCCGTGGAGAGACGCGCCCGGCTGATCTCGCCGTTCGTCTCCAGTACGAGATAGCCGCGATCCTCGCCGGTTGGCTCGAAAGGTTGACGCCCGACGATCACAGCCGCCGGCTGCAGTGCCGCCGCCGCGAAGGGCAGCCGCGCCAGGATGTGCAGCGCATCGTCGCCCTTGCCGCAGCCGCTCCACCACGGCTCGTCCGGCGTATCCTCCGGCAGCGGCAGTAGGCCGAGCTGCGCCTGCCCGTCGTCCAGGGCCGCGAGCACCGGACCCACCGAACTCATCGGCAGCAGCGGCGTCAGCACGCCGAACTGCGTGCGCGCGAGGTCGAGCTCCGCGCCGCCGACGGCGTAGATCGCGACGGTGAACGCGCCCTGCAGCCGCGTAGACGAGGCGATGATCTCGCGCCACACCTGCACCACCGCCTCCGGCGGCAGCGCGCCGGAATGACGTGCCAGCAGGCGCTTGATGATCGCCGCCTCGCGACCAGGCCGGAACAGCACTGGGCGCGCGGCCCGCTTTGCGAGGCGCACCTGCTCACTTACGGCGGCGCGCCGCACCAGCAGGTCATGCAGCGCGTCGTCAATCGCGTCGATCTCGGCGCGCAGCGAGTCGAGGGTGGGTTCGCTTGTCATGGTCCGATCTTAGCCGTGCTCCGCTACTCGATAGCGGCCCGGCGCACCGAGAGCAAGCAATTGCGATTCCTGTTGAATTGCGCAGCGCTTGAACCGAAATAGGGGCTGATGCATTTTGCGAGTCCTGCATCCCCGCAAGATGGGTTTGGAATCGGGTGGGCAGGCAAGGAGCTGCGCCCGCACCGATGACCACGCCTCAACGCCAGTCGTTCCCGGCTACCGTGCAGCCGTTGGGGCCCAATCTGCGCGCCCTGCCTGGCCATCGGCTTGACGTGCCCGCCTCGGCGCCGTTGAAGCTCGATTGCGGCGTCGACCTGGGGCCGTTCACCATCGCCTACCAGACCTACGGCACGCTGAACGCCGACAAGTCGAACGCGATCTTGGTTTGCCATGCCCTGACCGGCGACCAGTTCGTCGCGGAGACGCATCCGGTCACCGGCAAGCCCGGCTGGTGGGAGGATATGGTCGGGCCTGGACTGACGCTCGACACCAACCGCTTCTTCGTGATCTGCGTGAACGTGCTCGGCGGCTGCATGGGCACCACGGGCCCGCGCGACATCAATCCCGCGACCGGGCAGCCCTGGGGCATCTCCTTCCCGCTGATCACGATCGCCGACATGGTGCGCGCGCAGGTGCGCGTGATCGACCATCTCGGCATCGACCGGCTGTTCTGCGTGATCGGCGGCTCGATGGGCGGCATGCAGGTGCTGCAATGGGCGGCCGCCTATCCCGAGCGCGTCTTCGCCGCCGTGCCGATCGCCACCGCGGCGCGGCACTCGGCGCAGAATATCGCGTTCCACGAGGTCGGTCGCCAGGCGATCATGGCCGATCCCGACTGGCATGGCGGCGACTACCTGCTGCGCGGGGCCCGTCCGCATCGCGGGCTTGCCGTCGCGCGCATGGCGGCGCACATCACTTACCTCTCCGAGGCGGCGCTGCACCGCAAATTCGGCCGCGCGCTGCAGGACCGCGAAGCACTGTCCTACGGCTTCGACGCCGACTTCCAGGTGGAGAGCTATCTACGCCACCAGGGTTCGACCTTCGTCGAGCGCTTCGACGCGAATTCATATCTCTACATCACGCGCGCGATGGATTATTTCGACCTGGCGCGCGACTACGGCGGCGTGCTCGCCAACGCCTTCCGCGGCACCAAGACGCGCTTCTGCATCGTCTCGTTCACCAGCGACTGGCTGTTCCCCACCAGCGAGAGCCGCGCCCTCGTGCATGCGCTCAACGCCGTCGCAGCCAATGTTAGCTTCGTCGAGATCAGGACCGACAAGGGCCACGACGCCTTCCTGCTCGACGAGCCCGAGTTCTTCGCAACCCTCGGCGGATTCCTCAATGGCGCCGCCGAGCGCCACGGCGGGCTGTCGCGCCGATGAGCACGCCCGCCGTCGTCGCGGCGCGGCCGCGCGCCTCGATCCGCGTCGACCTCCAGGTGATCGCCGACATGGTGAAGCCGGGCACGCGCGTGCTCGATATCGGCTGCGGCGACGGTGCCCTGCTCGACTACCTCGTCCATTTCAAGCAGGTCGACGGCCGCGGCATCGAGCTGTCGCAGGCCGGCGTGAACGCCTGCGTGAGCCAAGGCCTGTCGGTGATTCAGGGCGACGCGGAGACCGACCTCAAGGACTATCCGTCGGATTCCTTTGACTACGTGATCCTGTCGCAGACCCTGCAGGCGACCTACGACCCGAAGACAGTGCTGTCGGAGCTGGTGCGCATCGGCCGCCGCGCGATCGTGTCGTTCCCGAATTTCGGCGCCTGGCACGTGCGGCTCAAGCTGCTCGCCTACGGCAAGATGCCGGTGACCGATTCCTACGACACGGCCTGGTACGAG
>DATAAP010000668.1:0-11980 GCA_036260035.1 Alphaproteobacteria bacterium
CCTGTTGTTCTGGTAGTGCGCATAGGCCGACATGAGCTGGGCTTTGGTGGCCCACACGGAGTACGGGTGCTGGCGGTCGACCTCGTCGAACTCCTTGGCCGCGGCGACGTAGCGCTCCTGCGTGAGGGCATCGACGGCAGAGTTGTAGATCTGCTCGACCGGACGTTCGACGTATGTGTCTTCTTCCGTGGAGGAACAGGCGGCGCTACTGAGCAGCGCAGCAGCGAGCATCAGACGTGGCAGCGTTTTCATCGGCGCCGAATATACGCAAAGCCGCGCCCGGATTCTAGGCGTTGGGCGCAGGAACGAGCCGATAACCCTTGACGCGCATGCAGTAGTCGAACAGGTCCCGCTCCAGGAAAAAGCGGTCGCTTGACGAGTAGCGTGGCCATGGCCGGTGCCACGGCGGACCATAAAAGCGATGCGGCCATCCGAAGTCATAGAAGAACGCCTGCCGGTTCGCTTCATAGAAGGCCGACTGGTTGCACTCGCTGACTTCAGCTTGGCTGGGGGAAACCCCGAGCGAAGCATGCTGCCACTGCATAGGCGTGCAGGCGCCGGCCGCCACCCCCAGGCACAGGCAGATAAGGCTCCGACACAGGCTCATCGAGCAATAAACGTTTCAGACGGCCGTCTTAGTCCGGCCTGCCCCCGCCGCGGCTCAGTCGCCGGCGGCGGCGACCTTGAGGTCGGCGTGGGTGGCCCGTTCAACCGGCTGAGCGGCAGGCAGGTCGACAAAACGCCAGGCGTCGCGCTGCTCGAACAGGGCGCGCAGGGCGATGTTGTTGTGACGGTGGCCGGAGCGAATGCAGCGGACCCGGCCGATCAGCGGCGCGCCGGCGAGGTAGAGGTCGCCGACGCAGTCGAGGACCTTGTGCCGGACAAATTCGTCTTGGAAGCGCAGCCCGTCCTTGTTCAGGACGCGACCGTTGCCGATCACCACGGCGTTCTCAAGCGAACCGCCGCGCGCGAGGCCGGCCGCGCGCAGGCGCGCCACTTCCTCGACGAAGCCGAAGGTGCGGGCGCGGCTGACCTCTGTGCGGAAGGTGGCCGGGTCGACCGCCATGAAGAAATCCTGCGCGGATAGCGCGCCGTTGTCGAAGTCGAACTCGAACTCCACGGCGAAGTCCGAAGCCGGCATCAATGTTACGCTGCGCTTGCCTTCGGCCACGGAGACGGGGCGAACAATCTGGATAGCCCGTCGCGGACGGTCCTGCTCGACGACGCCCGCGCATTCAATCAGAAAGACGAACGGCTGCGCGCTGCCGTCCATGATGGGCACTTCGGGCCCATTGATCTCGATGATGGCGTTGTCGATCTCGCCGCCATAGAGCGCTGCCATCAAATGCTCGATGGTGCTGACGCGGACGCCATGGTCATTGCCAAGCGCCGTGCACAGCCGGGTGTCGATGACATTGCTCCAAAGAGCGCGGATCTCGCCGACACCGCTCGGCATGTCGGTGCGGCGGAAGACGATCCCGGTCCCGGCGGGGGCCGGCTTCAACGTCATCGAGACTTTGGCGCCAGAATGCAGACCGGTGCCGGTGCAATGGATCGCCGTCTTGAGTGTCTTCTCTCGAACGTTCGCGATCGCGCTCATGAAGGACTCCACCGGGCCGAAATTACTGTTGTTGGCTGGCCCGGGCTGGACCGAGGGCCTTGAGGGCTGTGGTTAACTAACAACCGCCCTCAAGGCGCTCAAGTCACATTCTGTTACGAATTGTTACAGGTAATGTCTTTTAACCTGTTGATTCAATTCGCTTGCCGCCGCAGGAAGGCGGGGATGTCGAGAAGGTCATCCTGCGCCGGCGGCGACACGCGGTCGACCGGGTCCAGACCACCGAGGCGCGGCTGAGCGGCCGGCGCCGGAGTCGGCGCGGGCGCCTGGGCCGCCGCTGCGGCCGCTGCACGGGCCCGGCCGGTGCCTGTCACGCGCTCGAACAGGCTCGGACCGCGGCGCTTCTCCTTGACCGGCTCCGGACGCGGCGCGGCGTTGGCCAGGTCGGCCGCCGCGAACGGATCGGCGGTCCGCTGCGGCTGCGGCGCCGTCGCCTGCACCGGCTCGGCCGGACGCGGGGCGATGAAGGTCTGCTCGGTGCGGGCGGGCGGCTGGGCCTGGGCGACCGGGGCAGGGGCGGCCTCGGCGACCATCGGCTGCGGGGCCGCAGCCGTGGCGGCGGCCGGCTGCGCCGACGCGACCGCTTCGGTCTTCAGCGCCGCCGCGCCTTCGCTGCGGTGCGCCGATTGCACGACCGGGCGCGCGGCCGGGCGGTTAGCGGCGAAGCTGATCACGGTCGGCTTCGGCTGCGCCATCGCCGCGGCGTCGATGCCGGTGGCGACGACGGAGACGCGCATGCGACCGGTCAGGCTCTCGTCGAAGGTCGAGCCGAAGATGATGTTGGCGTCCGGATCGACCTCGTCGCGGATGCGGTTCGCGGCCTCGTCGACCTCGAACAGCGTCATGTCGGGGCCGCCGGTGATGTTGATGAGCACGCCCTTGGCGCCCTTCATCGACACGTCATCCAGCAGCGGGTTGGAGATCGCCTTTTGCGCGGCGTCGAGGGCGCGGTTCTCGCCTTCGGCCTCGCCGGTGCCCATCATCGCCTTGCCCATCTCGCTCATCACCGTGCGGATGTCGGCGAAATCGAGGTTGATCAGGCCGGGCATGATCATCAGGTCGGTCACGCCGCGCACGCCGGAATAGAGCACGTCATCGGCCATCTTGAAGGCGTCGGCGAAGGTCGTGCGCTCGTTGGCGATGCGGAACAGGTTCTGGTTGGGGATGATGATCAGCGTGTCGACCACGTTGGTCAGCTCCTCGATGCCCGCCTCGGCGAGCTTCATCCGATGCTGGCCCTCGAAGTGGAAGGGCTTCGTCACGACGCCGACCGTGAGGATGCCCTGCTCGCGCGCGGCGCGGGCGATCACCGGGGCAGCGCCGGTGCCGGTGCCGCCGCCCATGCCGGCGGCGATGAACACCATGTGCGAGCCGTTGAGGTGGTCCATGATCTCCGCCAGCGCCTCCTCGGCGGCGGCGCGGCCGACATCGGGCCGCGCGCCGGCCCCGAGGCCCTGGGTCAGCCCCATGCCGAGCTGGATGTGCCGCTCGGCAACCGTCTGCGCCAATGCCTGCGCGTCGGTGTTGGCGACGACGAATTCGACGCCCTCGAGCTTCGCGCGGATCATGTTGTTGACCGCGTTGCCGCCGGCGCCGCCGACGCCGATCACGGTGATGCGCGGCTTGAGGTCGTGAGCTGACTTAGGCATCGATAGATTTATCGTCATGTGCTGCCCTCCAGAGGTGTTGGTTGACGCGACCGGCCATCCCCGGGCGCGGTTTGGGTTGCGGAAATCTCAAAGGTTTTCGCGGAGCCACAGACCGAAGCGGCCAAACCACCCGTTGGCCTCCCCCTCCGAGGCCGCTGCGGGACGCAAGGCCTCGGCATTCTGATTCAGCGCGTAGGTCACGAGCCCGGCGCAGGTCGAGAACGCCGGGCCGCCTGTCTGATCCGAAAGTCCGGCGAGCCGGATCGGCCGGCCCATGCGGACCTGCTTGTCGAGCACGATGGCGGCGAGCTCGCGCACGCCCTGCAGCTGGCTGGCGCCGCCGGTCAGCACGACGCGGCGGCCGGCGACCTTGTCGAAGCCGCTCGCCTCGAGGCGCGAGCGCACCAGCTCGAACGTCTCCTCGAGCCGCGGCTGGATGATGCCGGTCAGGATCGATTTCGGCACGTGGTTGGCCTGGGCGTGCTCTTCCTCGCCCACCAGCGGCACGTCGATGATCTCCCGCTCGTCGGCAGGCGAGGCGATCGCGTTGCCGTAGAGCGTCTTCATCCGCTCGGCATGCGCCAGCGGCGTCGACAACCCGCGCGCAATGTCGTTGGTGACGTGGCTGCCGCCGATTGGCACGACGTCGGCGTGCACGACGTGGCCGTCATAGAACACCGCGAAGGACGTGGTGCCGCCGCCCATATCGATCACCGCGACGCCGAGATCCATCTCGTCCTCGACAAGGCTGGCGATGCCGGCGGCGTAGGGGCTCACCACGCAGGTCTCGATGTCCAGATGGCAGCGCCCGATCACCGTCTCGAGATTGCGCACGGCGCCGGCATTGGCGGTAACGACGTGCATGTTGACGCCAAGGCGGTCGCCGCACATGCCGCGCGGATCGCGGATGCCGCGGCTGCCGTCGATCGTGAAGCTGACGGGGATCGCATGGAGGAGGCGCCGGTCGGCCTGCGTATGGGCGTGGCGGCCCTGGTCGATGACGCGGCGCAGATCGGCATCGCCGATCTCGTGCCCGGCGATCGAGACCTCGACCGTGACCGTGCGGGACGTCGGGTAGCCGCCGGCGACGTTGACCACCACAGACTGCAAGGTCTCGCCGGCCATCTGCTCGGCGGCGCTGAGCGCGGTGAGGATCGCGCTTTCGGCGCCTTCCATGTCGACGATCGTGCCGGCGCGGACACCGGCGGAGACCTGATGGCCGATGCCCACGACACGGGCAATGCCGTCTTCCACCTTGGCGACGAAGCAGGCGATCTTGGTCGAGCCGACGTCGAGCGCGGCGACCAGTCCATTGCGCGGCTTCTTCTTGATCTTCTTCACCCAGCGGGCTCCTTGATCACGTCGGCTTGTTGGTGCGGGTGCGCGGCGGTGCCGGCGGCGGCGTCTCGCGGACGGCGCGGACGATGAGGCGGTCGGGAAAGCGCAGGTCGATGACGGACACGCTGCGATCGAGCAGCCGGTTGCTGCGCTCGAGCTCTGCAAGCCGCGCCCACGCCGCGCCTGCATTGACCTCCGGCAGCTGGACGTCGACCTTGACGCCTTCGCCCGCATCCATCTGCAGGTTCCAGCGCCGCGCGCCAACACGGATCGCCGCGATGACGCGCTTCTCAAGATCCGGCTCGAGCGCCATCAGCGCGAGGAGCTGGTTCGCATGCTTAGGCGCGTCATCGCCGACGACCAGCGGCAGGCCAGCGAATTTCGCCGGATCGGCGCCGGAAATCTCCGTGCCGTCGTGATCGATCACTACGAGCTGGCGCCCGTGCTGCCACAGCGCTAGCGGTCGCCGCTCGACGATGCGCACCAGGATCGTGTCCGGCAGGCGGCGCTCGACCGATGCCTCCTTGACCCAGGGCAATTGCTCGAGCTCGGCCTTCGCGGCCGCCGGACTGAAAGCGAGGATCGGCGTGCCGCGCTTGACGTTGAGCACGTCCAGCACGTGCTGGCCCGGCGTCTCGCCGCGGCCTTCGATGAAAATTTCCTGCACCTTCAGGCCAGCGGCGGCGCTCGCGACCAGCGCACTCGTCCGCACGCTATCGAAGGCATCTGCAATCGCGGTCGGCACGCCCGCGCGCCACATATAGACGGCGCTGCCAAGCAGGATCGCGACGCTCGCGGAGACGGCGGCAAGGCGCAGCGTTTGCGGCGTCGGCGGCCAGGTCAGCAAACCCGTCGGAGGGCGGCGGCGCTGCGGCCGGCGCGGCGGCGCGATCTTCACGCGTGGCATCGCGCGTCCTCCACGAGCCATTTGCAAAGGGCACCGAACGAAATGCCTTGGTGCTGCGCCTGTTCCGGGACCAGCGAGATCGGCGTGAAGCCGGGCTGCGTATTGATCTCGAGGAAGTAGAGGCCTTCGGCGCCGGGCTTGCGGTCGTCGTAGCGGAAGTCGCTGCGGCTGATGCCGGAGCAGCCGATCGCCTGGTGCGCGGCGAGCGCCATCCGCTTCGCCTCTTCGGCGACAGCTGCAGGGATCGGGGCGGGCAGCAAATGCTCGGCGTGGCCGGGCGTGTATTTCGCCGTGAAGTCGAACAGGCCGCCCTTGAAGCGGATCTCGGTCACGCCCAGCGCGCGGTCGCCCATCACGCCGACGGTCAGCTCGCGCCCAGGGATGTATTCCTCGACCAGCGCCGTGTCGCCATAGGTCCACTCATCGCCGAGCACGGGCGCATTGCCGCGATCGCTGATGATGCGCACGCCGACGGTCGAGCCTTCTGCAACCGGCTTGATGATGTAGGGCCGCGCGATCGGATCGCCGCCGGCAAGCTCGCCCTTCGTGACGACCTTGCCCTTCGGCACGCGCACGCCCGCCGGTGCTGCGACGCGCTTGGCGGTCGGCTTGTCCATGGCGATCGCCGAGGCACGCACGCCGGAATGCGTGTAGGGGATCTCCAGCAGCTCTAGCAGCCCCTGCATGCAGCCATCCTCGCCGAAGCGACCGTGCAGCATGTTGAAGGCGACATCCGGCTTCGGGGTGAGGGCGGCAATGATCGCGCCGATATCGTGGCCGACATCGATCGTCGTCACGTCGAAGCCTTCTTCGCGCAAGGCCTTGGCGGCAGCAGCGCCGCTGACGAGCGAGACCTCGCGCTCTGAGGAGATGCCACCGAGCAGCACGGCGACGCGCTTGCGCGAGCTCATGCGGCCCTGCCTTTCGGCGCCGGCACGCCGATGCGCCGGATTTCCCACTCGAGCGTCACGCCGAACTTGTCGGCGACGCGCGCACGCACCTCTTCGCCCAGCGCCTCGAGATCGGCAGCGGTGGCCGTGCCGGTGTTGATCAGGAAATTGCAGTGCTTCTCGGAGACCATGGCGCCGCCGCGCGCCAGGCCGCGGCAGCCAGCGGCGTCGATCAGTTCCCACGCCTTGCGGCCGCCCGCGCGCGGATCGCTCGGGTTGGCGAAAGTCGAGCCGCCGGTGCGCGTGCGCAGCGGCTGGCTGTCGGCGCGCGCCTGCTGGATCGTGTCCATGCGCTTCTGGATCGCATCAGGATCGTCGGGTTCCCCCTTGAGCTCGGCCGCGATGAAGATCCAGTCCTCGGGCGCACCGCAGTGCCGGTAGCTGAACCCGAGCGCGCGGTTGGTGAGGTACTGGCGCTGCCCGGAAAGGTCGATCGCCTCGGCGCCCAGGGTCACGTCCTTCATCTCGCGGCCATAGGCGCCGGCGTTCATGCGCAAGGCGCCGCCGATCGTGCCGGGCACGCCCGACAGGAACTCGAGCCCGCCGAGCGCCGCCTCGCGCGCGAAGAGCGCGACATTAAGGTCGAGGGCGGCAGCGCCCGCCTTTACGATATCGCCGTCGCGCGTGATCTCGGCGAAGCCGCGGCCGAGCCGGATCACCACGCCCGGGACGCCGCCGTCGCGCACCAGCAGGTTGGAGCCGACGCCGATCACGGTGACGGGCACGTCAGCGGGCCGCTCCTTGAGGAAGGCCGCGAGGTCGTCGGCATCGACCGGGCGGAACATGACCTCGGCGTTGCCGCCGACGCGGAACCACGTGATGCCGGCGAGCGGCGCGCTCTCCGTCAGGCGGCCGCGCACCCGCGGCAGGCGGTCGATTAGGCGCTCGTCCGGGATCCGTGCGGCCATCATCGAGCGCTCTCCGCGAGCTGCTGGAGCTGGCCAGGCAGGGCGTACGCCCAGTTGGTGATGTTGCCGGCGCCCAGGCACACGACCAGGTCGCCCGGCTTGGCGACCTCGAGCACGAGCTTGGGCAGCGCTGCGGGATCAGGCAGCGACAGCACCTTGCGATGGCCGTGCGCGCGCAGCCCTTCGGCGAGGGCATCGCGGTTGGCGCCTTCGATCGGCTGCTCGCCGGCGGGATAGACGTCGGCGACGATCACGGCGTCCGCGTCGTTGAAGCAGGTGCAGAACTCCTCGAACAGGTTCTTGAGGCGCGTGTAGCGATGCGGCTGCACCACCGCGACGACGCCGTTCGAGGTGGCGCTGCGCGCCGCCTTCAGCACGGCGGCGATCTCGACGGGGTGATGGCCGTAATCGTCGATGACGGTGAGGCCCGCGGCTTCGCCCGTGCGCGTGAAGCGGCGCTTGACCCCTTTGATGCCGGCCAGCGCCTTGCGGATGACCGTGTCGTCGAGGCCCATCTCGGCCGCGACGGAGATCGCGGCCAGCGAGTTCTGCACGTTGTGCTGCCCGACCAGCGGCAGGTGGAGGTCGGCGATTGTCCGCTCCGTGCCGCCGCGCGTGATCACCGCGTCGAAGCGGCCGCCGGAGGCGGAGAGCTTCACGTTGACCGCGCGCACGTCCGCCTGCGGGCTGAAGCCGTAGGTGATGATCTTGCGGTCGCTCACCTGCGGGATCAGCGCCTGCACCTCGTGATGGTCGATGCACAGGACGCCGAAGCCGTAGAACGGGATGTTGGCGACGAAATTGCGGAACGCCTTGCGGAGCGAGTCGAAGTCGCTCCAGTAGTCGAGATGCTCGGGATCGATGTTCGTGACGACCGCGATGGTCGACGGCAGCTTGATGAAGGTGCCGTCGCTCTCGTCCGCCTCGACGACCATCCAATCGCCGGCGCCGAGCCGCGCATTGGTGCCGTAGGCGTTGATGATGCCGCCGTTGATGACGGTCGGATCGATCTCCGCCTGCTCCAGCATCGCAGCACAGAGCGAGGTGGTCGTCGTCTTGCCGTGCGTGCCGGCGACCGCGATCGACCATTTGAGGCGCATCAGCTCGGCGAGCATCTCGGCGCGGCGCACGACCGGAATGTGCTTGGCGCGCGCGGCGGCGACTTCAGGGTTGTCCGGCTTGACGGCCGAGGAGATCACCACCACCTCGGCGGCGTTCAGGTTCTCCGCGGCGTGGCCGATGTTCACAGTGATGCCGAGATCGCGCAGGCGCTTGACGTTGGCGTTTTCCGAGAGGTCCGAGCCCTGCACCGCGTAGCCGAGATTGTTCAGGATCTCGGCGATGCCCGACATGCCGATGCCGCCGATCCCGACGAAGTGGATCGTGCCGATTGTGAGTGGCAGCGCCTTCATTCCGCGGCCTCCAGGATCGGCCCTTGGCCGCCATTGCGCTGATAGGGGGCGAGGCGCTGCACCAGCTCGGCGAGGCGCTCGGCGGCGTCGGGACGGCCGCCCTGATGGGCGGCGGCGGCCGCGCGGGTCAGCGGCGTTGGATCGGCAAGGAGAGCAGAGAGGCGCTCGGCAAGTGACATCGCGTTAAATTCGGCGTTGGGCGCGACCCAACCGCCGCCCAGCGCCGCCAGCGCGTGCGCATTGGCGGTCTGGTGGTCGTCGGTGGCGTGCGGGTAGGGGACGAGGATGGCGGGGCGGCCGACCGTCGCGAGCTCCGCGACGGTGGACGCGCCGGACCGGCAGATGACGAGATGCGCCGCGGCGAGCCGCGCCGGCACGTCGTCGAAGAACGGCCGCAGGTCGACCTTCATGCCGATCGCGGCATAGGCCGCACGGGCCGCCTCGAGGTCTTCGGCGCGCGCCTGCTGCGAGATCTCCAGACGCTCGCGCAGCGGCGGGGCAAGGATGGCGGCAGCGGCCGGGACGACCTTGCTGAAAATGCTCGCCCCCTGGCTGCCGCCGACCACCAGGACGCGGAAGCGCTCGGTCGCGGCGGGCGCAACATAGGAGGCCAAGCGCTGCGCCCGGACCGCCGGCCGCACCGGGTTGCCGGTGACCGTCACCCGGTCGCGCAGCTCGGCGCCCAGGAACTTTACCTCGGGAAATGACGTCGCGATCGCGTCGACGCGGCGCGCCAGCAGCCGGTTGGCGCGGCCGAGCACGGCGTTCTGCTCGTGCAGCGCTGTGGGAATGCGCAGCTGGGTTGCCGCCAGCACGGTCGGCAGGGACGGATAGCCGCCGAAGCCGACCACCGCCGCAGGCGCAAGGCGGCGCAGCAGGCTGCGCGCGCGGAAGACCGACGCACCGATCGAGACGACGCTACGCACGCGCGCGCCGATGCCGCCCGACATGCGCGTCAGCGGCAGGTGATGGGTCTCGATGCCGCCGAGCACGCCGCCATAGGCGGCGCCGCGGCTGTCGGTGATCAGGGCGAGCCGGTAGCCGCGCGCAAGCAGCGCCTCGGCGAGCGCTTCGGCGGGAAAGACATGGCCGCCGGTGCCGCCGGCGGCAAGGACGATGAGCGGAGCGGCGCTCATTGCACCTCTCCTGCGCCGTAGCGCTTGCGGCTGAGCGCCAGCATGAATCCCATGCCGAGCGACAGCGCGAGCAGGGAGGAGCCGCCGTAGCTGATGAACGGCAGGGTCATGCCCTTGGTCGGCATCAGATGCAGGCTCGATCCCATGTTGATCAGCGCCTGCAGGCCGAACTGGATCAACAGGCCGCCGACGGCGAGCAGCACAAACAGGCTCGGCTCTTGCAGGAGCCGCGCGAAGCCGCGCAGTACAACGAAGGCGAACAGCGCCACGATAACGAAGCAAGCGATCAGGCCCAGCTCCTCGCCGGCGACCGCGAACACGAAATCGGCATGCGCATCGGGCAGCACCGACTTGACCCGACCCTCGCCGGGGCCGCGGCCGAACAGCCCGCCGTTGAGAAAGGCCTGCAGCGCCGTCGTGATCTGGTAAGTGTCGCCTGAGCTCGGATCCATGAAGCGGTTGATGCGGCTGGCGACGTGCGGGAAGACGAAGTAGGCACCGACCGCGGCCGTGGCGCCGACGCCGCCCAGCAGGACCACCCAGAACAGGCGCAGCCCGGCGAGGAAGAACTGCGCGAACCACACCGCGCTGACGACCAGCGCCATGCCGACATCGGGCTGCTTCAGCAGCAGCCCGAGCACGATCAGGTAGAGGACGACGGCGATGATGTCGCCGGGAAAGCCCTCCTGCTTGCGCTGCTGCGCAAACAGCCAGGCGGCGACGACCGCGAACGCCGGCTTAACGAACTCCGAGGGCTGCAGGGAGAAGCCGGCGAGGTTGATCCAGCGCTTGGCGCCCTTGATCTCGACGCCGATCACGAAGGTCAGGCACAGCAGCAGGATCGACCCGATGAACGTCGCGAGCGCCACGCGCCGAACGTCGCGCGGCGACAGCATCGAGATCACCAGCATGACCGCGAGCGCCACCGGCAGCAGGCCGAGCTGGCGCTTGACGAAGTAGAAGGAGTCGAGCCCGAGCCGCTCGGCCACGGCGGGCGTCGCCGCCATGGTGAGGAGGGCGCCGAAGGCGATGATTGCGCCGAGGGCGGCGAGGCTCCAGTGATCGACGGTCCACCACCAGCGGCTGAGGACGGAGTTGTCGGCGCGCGCGAATGTCATGTGCGATGCCCCGCCGGAACCTTCGTACCCTGCAACGCGCCGACGAGGGCGCGGAACGTGTCGCCCCGCGCCTCGAAGTCACGGAACTGATCGAACGAAGCGCAAGCGGGCGAGAGCAGGACGACCGCGTCCCGGTGCCCGTCGCGAACCGCGTCGGCGTGCGCCGACTCGACGGCTGTCTTCAGCTCGCGTGTTAACGTGTAAGGCACGCGTCCTTCAAGCGTCTGCGCGAAGGAATCTGCGGCCTCGCCGATCAAGTAAGCGTGGCGAATCCGGCTGAAATACGGTGTCAAGCTGGCAATGCCGCCTTCCTTCGCGCGGCCGCCGGCGATCCAGTAGATGTTCTCGTAGCAGCCGAGCGCCTTCTCGGCGGCATCGGCATTGGTCGCTTTGCTGTCGTTGATGAACAGCACGCCGTCGCGCTCGCCGACCCGCTCCTGGCGGTGCGGCAGCCCCGGATAGGTCTTCAGCGCCGCAGCGATCGTCTCCGCGTCGATTCCAGCGGCGCGTGCCGAAGCGTAGGCGGCTGCAGCGTTCTGCCAGTTGTGCGCGCCGGGAAGCGTGGGCATCTGCGCCAGCTCGACGATGCGCTGCGGCTTGCTGGCGGTTGCGTCGTAGAGATAGCCGTCGGCGGCATACACGCCGTCGATCAGCTTGGTGGCGGAGGAGATGGGAACGACGATCTGGTCGCCCTGGCGTACGAGCTCCTGCCAGATCGCGCGGCAGTACTCGTCATCGACGCCGATCACGGCGGTGCGCGGCGCGGTCTGGCGGTGGAAGATCTGGCGCTTCGCGGCGATGTAGCCGTCCATGCCGCCATGGCGGTCGAGATGGTCGGCGCTGATGTTGAGCAGGATGGCGACGTCGAAGGTGATTGAGTAGGTGATCTCGAGCTGGTAGGACGACATCTCCAGCACGTAGATGCCTCCGCTCTCGAGGGCGGG
>DATAAP010000669.1:0-1705 GCA_036260035.1 Alphaproteobacteria bacterium
TGGCTCGGCGGCCACGGGGTCGCGATCGGCGGCGTGCTGGTCGACAGCGGCAGGTTCGACTGGGAACGCTCGGGCAAGTTTCCAACCCTGACGGAGCCCTATGCTGGTTATCACGGCCTCGACTTCGCGGAGGAGTTCGGGCCGCAGGCCTTCATCATGCGTGCGCGTGCCGAGGGCTTGCGCGATTTCGGCGCGAGCATGAGCCCGACCAACGCCTTCTACATTCTGCAGGGTGTTGAGACGCTGTCAGTGCGCATGCAGCGCCACGTCGAGAACGCGCGCAAGGTCGTCGCCTTCCTGAATGCGGCCCAGGAGGTGGCGTGGGTGAACTATCCCGAGCTGCCGAGCCACCCTGACAGCAAGCTCGCTGCCCGGCTGATGCCGAATGGCTGCGGCTCGATGGTCAGCTTCGGCATCAAGGGAGGCCGCGCCGCCGGACGACGCTTCATCGAGACGCTGCGCGTGTTCTCGCATCTCGCCAATGTCGGCGACGCGAAATCGCTGGTGATCCACCCCGCCAGCACGACGCACCAGCAGATGGACGCCGAGTCGCTGAAGGCGGCCGGCGTCGGCGAGGAGATGGTGCGCCTGTCGATCGGCCTCGAAGACGCGAGCGACCTCATCGACGATCTCGGCCAGGCGCTGCGCGCCTCGCAGAAGCAGAAGGCCTGACGCGTGGAGCTGACGGTCGACGGGCGCAAGGTGTTCGCGGCGGGCGGCGGCAAGGCCTTCAAGCCCGAGCTGCCGACCGTCATTTTCATACATGGCGCTGGCATGGACCACACCGTGTGGACCCTGCAGACGCGCTTCTTCGCGCATCATGGTCGCAACGTGCTAGCCCTCGATCTACCGGGCCACGGCCGCTCGGACGGCCCGGCGCTCACCTCGATCGGCGCGCTGGCCGACTGGGTCATTCGGGCGATGGATGCGCTGAAGCTCGATAAGGCCGCCTTCGTCGGCCACAGCATGGGGGCGCTCATTGCGCTCGAGACGGCGGCACGGGCGCCGACACGCGTTTGGGCGCTCGCGTTGCTGGGCGTTGCGCCGCGCATGCCGGTGCATCCCGATCTGCTCAAGGCGGCGCAGGCCGGCGCGCACGAGGCGATCGACCTGCTCACGTCCTGGGGTTACGGCCGCCGCGCTCATCTCGGCGGCGCGCAGGCGCCGGGCGCATGGATGCTCGGCGCTGGTGCGCGTCTCATGGAGCGCGCCAGCGATCGCGTGCTCGGCACGGATCTCGCCGCCTGTAACGCCTATCTCGACGCGGCAGAGGCGGCAGGCAAGGTGACCTGTCCCGCGCTCGTCATTGCCGGCGAGATCGACCGCATGACGGCGCCGGCCGGCGCGCGCGAGCTCGCGGCCCGGTTTCAGGACGGGCGCCTCATCGCGATTCCGAATGCTGGTCACTTGATGATGATCGAGCAGCCCGACCGGACGCTCGATGCGCTGGCCGAGGCCGTGTGAATGGAAAACCGCAAGCAGATCGAGACGCGGGGGCGCTACCGCCACTTTCAGGTCATTCCCACGCGCTGGAAGGACAATGACGTGTACGGGCATGTCAACAATGTCGAGTACTACAGCTATTTCGACACGGTGATTAACCGCTATCTCATCGATGCAGGCGGCTTGAACCCACATGCGGATACCGTCGTCGGTATCGCCGTCGAGACGATGTGCCGATTTCAGCGCTCCTTCGCCTACCCGG
>DATAAP010000670.1:0-7815 GCA_036260035.1 Alphaproteobacteria bacterium
GCGACACGGCCGGAATTCGTCTATGCCCACCGCTGGCGGCAGTATGAGTTGGTGATGTGGGACAATCGCTGCACCATGCACAAGGCGACCGGCTATGACGCGAGCGGCGAGCGGCGCGTCATGAACCGCACGGTGGTCAAAGGCGACGTTCCTGCATAGCGCGCGCTGTATGTCGAATTGTATGCATGGAGCGGACCCGATAGACTGACCCGCGAACCGTTGATGAAAAGGCGGGCGCGAGCGTTCATGAGAGTTACCGTGATCGGCGCCGGCATCGTCGGCATGTCGGCAGCCAGCTATCTGCAGCGGGACGGGCACGAGGTTTTCGTCGTCGACCCGAACGAGCCGGGCGAGGGGGCCTCGTTCGGCAACGCCGGCTGCATCAACCCGTCCTCTGTTGTGCCGATGTCGATGCCGGGGACTATCCGCAACGTGCCGAAGTGGCTGCGCGACCCGCTCGGGCCCCTGTCGATCCGCTGGAGCTATCTGCCATTCCTGACGCCGTGGCTGATCCGGTTCATCCGCGCCGGCCAGCGCGAGCGTGTGGAGGCACAAGCGAAGGGGCTCAAGGCGTTGCTGGGGCCGGCGCTGATCAATCTTGCGCCGCTGGTCAAAGCGGCAGGTGCCGAGGATCTGCTGCACCGCGTTGGCCATCTTGTCGTCTACAAAAGCGCGGAGACGCGCGCCAAGGATGCCGCCGCCTGGAATCTCCGCCGTGAGAATGGCGTGCAGTTCGAAGAGCTGAACGCTGACGAGCTGCGCCAGCTCGAGCCGGAGCTGTCGCGTGAATATACCCAAGGTGTCCTCGTCGGCGCCAACGGTCATGTCAGCAACCCGGGCGGTCTCGTCAAGAAGTTGGCCGAGGCGTTCGTGCGCAACGGCGGCCGCCTCGTGCGCGAAGCGGCGACCGGCTTCGAGTTCATCGAGGGGAAGCTCACCGCCGTGCGCACGCGCATGGGAACGCATCAGGCGGATCGCGCGGTGCTCGCCGCCGGCATCTGGTCGCGGCCGCTCGCCGTCAGCCTCGGCGACCGCCTGCCGCTGGAGACGGAGCGCGGCTATCACGTGATGGTGCGCGATCCAGAGGTGATGCCGCGCATTCCGACCATGTCGGGCGATGGCAAGTTCGTCGCCACGCCGATGGAGACGGGTCTGCGCTTCGCTGGCACCGTGGAGTTCGCCGGCCTGAACGCGGGACCCGACTGGCGCCGCGCGGATATCCTGCTGCGCCAGGGCCAGGACATGTACCCGAAGCTGGCGCGCAGCTACCCGGAGGCACGGTTGACGCGCTGGATGGGCCACCGGCCGAGCTTCCCGGATTCGCTGCCGGTGATCGACCGTTCGGCGCGCTCACCCGACGTCTTCTACGCCTTCGGCCACGGCCATACCGGCATGACCGGCGGCTCGACGACCGGCAAAATCGTCGCCGATCTCGTCGCCGGGCGCGCGCCTGGCATCGACCTCGCGCCGTTCAGCAGGAGCCGGTTCGCCTGACCGGAGCGGCGCCAGCGGAGCCGAAGAGCCCGGCCGTCCGTTCATCCGTGGTCCAGACCACGGTAACGCCATGCCCCGCCAGAACCGCGTCGATCCGTTCGGCAGGCTGATCGCCGTCTCGGCGCGCGGCACGCTGCTGGGCAATCGCGGCTGCCTGCACGACGCGAACGGCAACATCGTGCGCCGTTGGACGACCAGGGCTTGGATCGCCTGCCGCCTGTCCTACAAGGGCCGCCACCGCGAGATCATGACCCCAAACCGCTGGACCGAACTGTTCTTTCTCGACGAGGCGACTGCGCTCTCGGCCGGCCACCGGCCCTGCGGCGAATGCCGGCGCGAAGACTACATACGGTTCAAGACCGCCTGGGTGAACGGCAATCCGCAATTCGATCTGACAGTCAACACGCCGATCGAGAAGATCGACCTGATTCTGCAGCGCGAACGCGTCAGCGAACCACCGGCGAGCACCAAGGTGATGTTCACCGCAGACATTGACACGGTGCCGGATGGCGTGTTCGTCCTTGGGAACGACGGCGAGACGCCGTGGCTGGTGTGGGGCGAACGGCTGCTGCGCTGGGCCCCGGACGGTTACCACGAAGCGATCGAACGGCCGGAGCTCGCGTCGGTGAACGTGCTTACGCCGCGCTCGATGGTCGCGGCTTTCAATGCGGGCTATCGGCCGCAGGTGCACAGCTCCGCTTGGTCGATCAGCGGCGAAAGCGTGCCGCCTACCTAGGCGGCGGGCGCTATCGCCCCTGCGCGCCGGCGGCTGACCCGCTCGCGCATGCGCTGAATGACGACATAGAGCATCGGGATGACGAACAGGCCCAGCGTGGAGGCGACGATCATGCCGCCGAAGACCGCCGTCGAGACCGAGCGCCGGCTGACCGCAGCGGCCCCTTCCGCGATGACCAGCGGCACGAGCCCGAAGATGAAGGCGAGGCTGGTCATCACCACGGCACGGAAGCGCAGCCGAGCGCCCTGCAGTGCCGCAGATTCGATTTCCATGCCCTCGTCGCGCCGTTCCTTGGCAAATTCGACGATGAGGATCGCGTTCTTGCTGGCAAGAGCGATCAGGACGACCAGGCCGATCTGGGCGTAGACATTGTTCGCGAGGCCGGTGATCAGAAGGGCCAACATGGCACCCAGCATGCCGATCGACACGGACAGCAGCACCGCGATCGGAATCGTCCAGCTCTCATAGAGTGCAACCAGGAAAAGATAGGCGAACAGGACGGCCAGGCCGAGGATGATCGGCGTCTGGCCGGCGGCCTGAATCTCCTGCAGCGAAAGGCCGGACCATTCGAAGCCGTAGCCAGCCGGCAGCGTCTGTGCGGCAAGCGACTCCATCGCAGCGATGGCTTCGCCGGAGCTGCGGCCCGGTGCTGGCGAGCCACTAATGGTCACCGAGCGTATATTGTTGTAGCGGGTAATGAATTGCGGGCCGATCTCGAGGCGGCTCGAGGCGAGGCTGCGCAGCGGCACCATTTCGCCGTCTCGGTTCCGCACGTGCAGGCGCCAGACGTCTTCGACCGAATTGCGGTCGGCGGCTTCGGCCTGGACGGTGACGCGCCAGGTGCGGCCGTACAGGTTGAAGTCGTTGACGTACTGGCTGCCCAGCGCGACCTGCATCGCGCTGTAGACCTCGGTCGGGGAGACGCCGAGCGCCTCGGCCTTATCGCGGTCGAGGTCGAGGTAGATACGCGGCGTGTTCACCTGGAAAGTCGAGAAGACGCGCGACAGGGCTGGCTGCTGGTTGGCGGCGAAGACAAGGCCACCGGCCGCGGAGGCGAGTTCAGCAGGCGGCGCACCGCCGATCGATTGCAGGCGGAAATCGAAGCCGCCGACATTGCCGAGGCCGGAGATCGCCGGCACGTTGAAGGCGAGGACCTGGGCCTCTGCCACGTGCATCGTGCGCTGCCGGAGCTGATCCAGCACGTGGAAAGCCGTGACACCTTGCTCGACCCGCTCGTCGAACGGGGAGAGCAGGACCACCATGAATGCGCTGTTGCCGACCTGCAGGCCGTCAAGCAGGCTGAAACCTACCACCGAGGTGACGCTCCGCACGCCTGGAATGTCGCCGATCAGCTTCTCGACTTCCGCGACAACGCCTTGGGTGCGGTTGAGGGAGGCGCTTTGCGGCAGCTTCACTTCCATGAACAGCGCGCCCTGATCCTCCTCGGGCAGAAAGCCGGTGGGCACGATCCGGTTGAGGCCAAAATATCCTGCGAAAGCCACACCAACAGCGACCAACGAAAACAGCGCGATCCGCACCAGCCTTGCAACGGCCGCCGCGTAGCCGTTGCGCACGCGGTCGATGCCGCGTCCGACGCGGTCCATGAGTCCGCGACGCTGCCGCGGCCGCAGCAGCAGCGCGCAAAGCGCGGGACTCAGGGTCAGGGCATTGACCGCGGAAAACAGCATCGCTGTTGAAACGGTCAGGGCGAATTGCGCATAGAGCGCGCCGGTGATGCCGGGGATGAAGCCAACCGGAATGAAGACAGAGAGCAGCACGAGCGTGATGGCGATGATCGGCGCCGTGATCTGCGCCATGGCCTTGCGGGTAGCCTCGGCTGGCGACAGCTGCGGCTCTTCTTCCATAACGCGCTCGACGTTCTCGACCACGACGATGGCGTCATCGACCACGATGCCGATCGAGAGCACCAGAGCGAAGAGCGAGATTGTATTGGCGGATTGGCCGAAGGCCAGCAGCACCGCGAAGGTGCCGATGAGGGATACTGGTACCGCGATCATCGGCACGAGCGTTGCGCGCCAGCTGCCGAGGAAAATAAAGACGACGATCAGGACCAGCAGGAACGCCTCGGCGAGGGTGTGAATCACCTCATTGATCGCGGCGAGGACGAAGACGGTCGAATCGAACGTGACCTCGTAGCGCACGCCTTCCGGGAAACGGGTCGAAAGCTGGTCGAGGACTCGGCGGATCTGCTCTACGGTCGTCACCGCATTGGCGCCCGGAGACTGGTAGATGCCTATCACCGCGGCCGGGCGGCCGTTCGAATAACCGAGCGAGCTGTAGGACTCCGCGGCGAGCTCTACGCGCGCGACGTCGCCGAGCCGCAGCAGAGAGCCATCCGGACTGGCGCGCAGCACGATCCCTTCAAACTGCGAAACGTCCGTCAGGCGGCCCTGCGCCTCGAGTGGCATCTCGATCTGCTGATCGCGCATGACCGGTGGCGAACCGATACGGCCGACCGGAGCCTGCACGTTCTGGGCACGGACGGCGGCGACGATGTCGGCTGGAGTCAGGTCGAGGCTGGTGAGGCGGTCTATGTCCAGCCAGATGCGCATGCTGTAGCTGTACTGGCTGAAGACCTGCGCTTCGCCGACGCCCGGTACACGGGAGATCGGGTCAACGAGGTTGATGCGTGCATAGTTGGTAAGGCAGAGGTGGTCGCATTGCTCGGACTCGGAGACGAGGCTGATGAGCTGAAGGAACGACGACGAGCGCTGACGGACGATCAACCCAGTGCGGCGCACCTCCTCGGGAAGCTGCGCCTCGGCGACGCGGACCTGGTTCTGCACATTGACCGTATTGATCGCTGGATCGGTGCCTGGGGCGAAGGTCACGTTTAGGCTGTACGAACCGTCATTCCCGCTGGTCGAAGACATGTAAATCATGTTCTCGACGCCGTTGACTTGCGCCTCGATCGGCTGCGCGATCGTCGCTTCGACCGTTTCCGCATTCGCGCCGGCGTAGGTCGCGCGGACGCTGACCTGGGGCGGGACGATGTTGGGAAACTGCTCGACCGGGAGGCGGAGCAGGGCGAGAACGCCGGCGAGCGTGATGACGATGGAAATGACGAAAGCCAGCCGCGGCCGGTCGATGAAAACCGAGGAGATCATTGGGCAGGCGCGCCCGACATCGGTTCGACGACGCGCGGTTCCACCGGGCTGCCCGGACGGACCTGCTGGATGCCCTGAACGACGACCGCGTCGCCAGCATTGAGGCCGGCGCGGACGGTGACGTTGCCGCGGTCCAGCGTATCGCCGGTTTCGATGCGGCGGACATCGATCTTCTTCTCCGGCGTCACCACAAGCACGAACTGTCCCTGGCGGTCCGCCTGGACCGCCGCCTGGGGCACGACGAGCGCCATCTGCGGCTCGGCCTGCGACACCGTGACTTGCACGAACTGCCCATCGCGGAGCAGGCCGTTCGGATTGGGCATCACCGCGCGCACATCGACAGTATCGGTGCCGCGCTGGACGGTTGGCGAGACGAAATCGACGCGGCCTTGGTGCGGATAGGGTGCGTTGTCCGAGAGCCGCACGCTGATAACGAAGTTTTCGGGTTTGAGCCCGGCGGCACCCATCTGCTGCTGCGCCTCGAGCAGCCGGCGCTGGCTCACGGGGAAGACGACATAGGTCGGGTCTTCCGTGACGATCACTGTCAGCGGCCCGCTCTCCGGCCCGACCAGGGCGCCGAGATCGAAGTTGGCGCGTCCGATGCGCCCGGCGATCGGCGCAGTGATGTCGGTGTAGCCGAGGTTGATCTCTGCCTGCCGCAAGGCGGCGCGCCCCTGGAGAACCGAAGCGCGGGCCTCGCGGGCCGCAGCCTCGCGCTCATCCAGCGTCGCTTGGGAGATGTTCTCGCGCCGGATCAGCTCGCGCGCGCGCTGAAGCTGAAGCTCCGCGTTCTGCGTCTGCGCTTCCGCTGCGGCGACGTCGGCGCGCCGCTGTTCGACTACGGCTTCGTAGGTCCCGCGCTCGATGCGGAAGAGCGGCGCGCCTTGCCGGACGATCGAACCTTCCTCGAACAGCCGCGCCTCGATGAAGCCGCTGACCCGCGCGCGAACCTCGACTTTCTGGGTTGCCTGAATGCGGCCGACAAAGGACTCGCCTGGCCGCACCGGTTGCGGCTTCACCTCGATCGTGCCGACCGGGATGGGGGCGGTTTGCCCCGGCTGGCGTGCCTGTTGCGCCGGATCATCCTCACCACAGGCGACGAGTGGCGCCGCGATCAACAGAATCCGGCTGAGCTGAAAGAGAGTGCTACGCATGGACCACCGTCGTTCCGGCCAGCGAGCGCGGCCGGATCAGAGAGGATGATCTTCATGCAACGCGGCAGGGCAGCTTAAGTGCCGCAGACGGGCGGGCCGATGGGAAAGGGTAGCGGGCCGGATTTCTAGTTGCCGGCGGCGACGTTCGAAGGAGTCTGTGGCGCTACTTTCTTCGCCGCACGCGCGCGCTTTGCCTTCTTGCCGGTGCGCGCGGCTTCGTCGCGCAGCTGCGTCCGGTATTCCGGCGGCAGCTCCTTCCATTCCTTGTCGAGCAGGGCGCCCGCGAGCGCATAAAGCCCCACCAGCGAGTACTGCTTGGGCCGCAGCTCATTGAGCCGGTGCCAGGCGTCGACCGGGCCGACTTCCCGCAATTGCGCGAACGTCGCCACGCCGACTTCGGCGAGGTCGCGCGCCGTTGTGGGGCCCAGGTTCTTCAGGGCGGCGATCGGGCGTTCTTCCATACCGCACAGCTTCGCCGTGCCGCGTAAAAAATCCGTTCGCCGGTATGGCTAACAATTCGTTGCCGAGCGCCTTAGTTTGCGTGCGCAATGGCGCTGCACGCCACATCTAGCGGCGCTCAAGGACCGCGCGTCAGGGAGTCCGGTGAATCGGGTCGATCCAGGCGACTTCTTCGGGCTGCTCGACCGGTTCGATGTCCAGATTGACCACGACCGGCACCTGGCCTGAGCGGCACAGCACGCATTCGAGCGTCTCGTCGCGGCTGGCGTTGATCTCCTGGTGCGGCACGTAAGGCGGCACGTAGATGAAATCGCCCGGGCCGGCCTCGGCCATGTATTCGAGCTTGTCGCCCCAGCGCATCCGCGCGCGTCCTTTGACGACGTAGATCACGCTCTCGACTTCGCCATGGTGGTGTGCACCGGTCTTGGCGTTCGGGTGGATGTGCACCGTGCCGGCCCAGAGCTTCTGCGCGCCCGCCTGGGCATAGGAGATCGCCGAGGCGCGATTCATGCCCGGCGTTTGCGGCGTGTTGGTGTCGAGCTCGTTGGCGCGCACGATGCGCACGCCGTGATTGCGCCAGTCGGGCTTGTCGTGGTCGTGGGGCATTTACATCACCGCGCCGAGCTGCCAGGGCGCGAATTCGTCGGCGCCGAAGCCGAGCACCTCGCTTTTGGTGCGTTCGCCCGACGCGACGCGTAGGATCAAGTCGAAGATGCGCTGGCCGCACTCCTGGACGGTCTCCGTGCCGTCGATGATCGTGCCGCAATTGATGTCCATGTCGTCGGTCATGCGCTTATAGAGCGCGGAGTTGGTCGCAAGCTTGATCGACGGCGCCGGCTTGCAG
>DATAAP010000671.1:0-13164 GCA_036260035.1 Alphaproteobacteria bacterium
ATCCGCCCCGCTCCACAATCAGGTTGTAGAGATGCAGCAGGTTCCGTTCATCCAAGGTACGGTCGGCGTCGTCGATGACGATGCGCTCTCGCTCTGCGAGACGCGCCGCCGCGTGCGGTTCGGCGAGCTCGCGGCGATCAACCATCTCGGCGCCGGCGCGCGCGCACCACACTTGGGCGAGATGCGACTTGCCGCTGGCCGGCGGGCCGACGATCACCAGACCCGGTGCGGTCCAGTTTGGCCAGGCGTCGATCCAGCCGACCGCCTCGCGGTTGCTGTCGCTGATCAGAAAATCGTCGCGGCCGAGCGCGGCCCGGTGGCCGAGCTCCAACGGAAGCTGCTCGGTCACGATATGTCGTCCTTTCCTGCCAGTGGCGGCGGCGCGGCAGTGGCGGGGCCCCGATAGAGTGGCGACTCCATATAGCGCTCCAGCGCATAGCGCAGCAGGACGGCGATCGCAGCCGCGGCGGGCACCGCGATCAGCACGCCGACAAAGCCCAGGAGCGCTCCGCCGGCGAGCACCGCCAGCATGAGCCAGACCGGATGCAGGCCGACGCGATCGCCGACCAGGATCGGACTGACAAAATTGCCTTCGATGAATTGCCCCGCAATGAACACGCCCAGGACGACAGCCACCATAAGCCAGCTGTCGAACTGGAAGAACGCGACCGTGAGGCCGATGCCTGCCCCAAGCAGCATGCCGATATACGGCACGAACGAGACCAGCCCGGTCAGGAGCCCGATGATCAGACCGTACTGCAGTCCGACCAAAGTCAGTCCAATTGCATAGAAGACGCCCAGCAGCAGGCAGACCAGCGCCTGTCCGCGCAGAAAGCCAGCCATCCGGCAATCGATCTCCTGCAGCAGCTTGCGGATCACCGGCGCCTGATCGCGCGGCAGCCAGAGATCCATTGTCGCCACGATGCGGTCCCAGTCGCGCATCAGATAGAAGGCGACGACAGGCGTGATGAACAGCAGTGAAAGGAGGTTGAACACCGCGAGACCGCCGCTGATCACCTGTCCGGCGAAACCGCCGGCCCAGCGCAGCGCCTGCGTGGCCATGCCGATGCTTTCGCCGCCCGCGGCGTCCGGCGCCGACGTTTGCAGGTACGTCTCGATATATGGACGCAACAGTTCCATCAGGTCCTCGGCGGCGCGGACCACCCGGATCGACAGGCCGCGGAGCTGGTCGTAGAGCACCGGAGCCAGCAGCACGACTGCCACGGCGAGCACGATGAAGAACGCCGCCATGACGAGCGACGTCGCTACCGTGCGGCCGATCCCCCAGCGCTCCACGCGGTCGACCAGCGGGTCCAGCAGATAGGCGATGGCCAGTCCAACCAGGAACGGGAACAGCACGGGGCTGAGCAGCCAGATCGTCGCGAATATGAGCAGCGCGATGATCGACCACAGGAGGACGCGGCGGCTTGCCGTCAGCGTTGCGGGCGGAGTCACGCGCCACCTTCCAGCCGCGCCAGCTTGCGGGCCCAGTGAACGAGATAGGCGCCCCCGGACAGCACCGTGCTGGCTGCCACCGCGACGATGAGGACCCGGGTGATTCCGTAGTCGCTGAAATCAAGTCCCAATCGCGCGAGGACGAACGTGACCAACGCGATCTGCATGGCCGTATTGATCTTGCTGATCATCATCGGACGGGATTTGAATGACTGCGTGAGGGCATGCACCACGAGCGCGCCGCCGATGATCATCAGGTCGCGGAACACCACAAGGATCACTAGCCAGCTTGGGAGATGGCCGAGCCAGCCCAGCGTGAGATACGTCGCGACGAGCAGCGTCTTGTCGGCAAGCGGGTCGAGATAGGCGCCGAACTCCGTCCGCGCATTGAACCGCTTCGCCAGGTAGCCGTCGATCGCGTCGGAGACGCCGGCAGCGATAAAGATCCAGAAGGCGATCGTCATCTCGCCATCCAGCATCAGCCAGATCGCCAGCGGCACCGACAGCAGCCGTGCGAGCGTCACGATGTTCGGCAGACTGATCACGGGCGCGTCGGGGTCTGTGCGGCACCGCGCCGCAGGCTCAGCTGCCAACCGGCGTTATCGCGGTCCAACACGAGGTCTTTTTGCGCAAGGGCGAGCCGTAAGCCGCTCTCGCTGCCGATGAAGTGCAGCTCGAGCTGGGCGCGGTTGCGCGACAGGTTGAGCACCTCCGTCCGGCGGATCATCGCCGTCTCGGCGAGGCGCTCGCGCATCGCGACCCAGTCGGCGAGGGCCGCGAATACGACCTCGGTCACCAGGCTTGCCTCTTGCCCGAACTGCAGCGCCACGTCGGACTTCCACTGCTCCTCGATTGCATTGGCGGTCTGCGCCGCGGCACGGACGAGTAAGGCGTCCGCCTCCTCTCCCGCTCCGGCGGTGTAGCTCTCCACGAGCGTCTGGTCGCCGCTGCCGTCGAAACGCGTGGTGGCAACCTGCGCTACAACCCGCCCCGCCGCCGAGCGGTCGATCAGCGCCTCCACCAGCACCACGCCGCCGGCGCCATATTTCCCTGCGATCCCCGCGACGCGCTCCGCATCCCCGCGCTGCGCCTGGTCGGCGCTGATCATGCCGATATCCGACAGGTCGCCGAGCGGGACGATCAGCGGCTGCAGCCCGTCGCTGGGCGGCAGCGCGCGCCAGGCGGCAAGCCACGGGTTCGGCTCGTCCCACAGCACGGCGACATCGCCCTCGTGGTAGACCGGCAGGACCACCAGCGGGCGCGCGTAGGTCTCCGAGAATGGAACATTGGCCCGGCGCAGCAGCGTCCGGATGCCATCGGGATTGAACCGGAACGTATAGGTGGCGATGTAGCGGACGGCCGAGGCGCGCTCGCTCTGCACCTCGAAATTCTCAATCAGATCGGCGATCTGCGCGGCGGTCGCGCGCGGCAGCCTGTTCTGCTGCGCCCGCGGCGTCAGGCGTTCCAGCAGCTGGCGAAACGCCTTGCGCTGGCCCTCCGCGAAGGCTGCCTCGCGCGCTTCCGCGGCAGTGTTCGCGGTCTGGTCGACCTCGACGTTGCGCACGGTGAACACCGGCGGCGCCTGCGCGGCGGCCGTCGACGATGCTGCGGCCATGCCAAGAACCAGCGCGAGGAGGAGCAAAACGCGCAGCATCATGGTCCACATTGGTGCTTGAGGCTCGGCCATTGAAAACAGGTCTGAATCAAGTATGTTCCCGGCAGTCCGGACGGCCGGCCAATTTCGCACGAGGGCCCCATTACCAGCAACACCAGCAGCACGCGCTACCGCGACGCGGGCGTCGATATCGATGCGGGCGATGCCCTCGTCGATGCCATCAAGCCGCTGGCGCGGGCCACGCGGCGAACAGGAGCGGACGCGCAGCTCGGCGGTTTTGGCGCCTTATTCGACCTCAAGGCGACGGGGATGCGCGACCCGCTGCTGGTCGCCACGACCGACGGCGTCGGCACTAAGCTGAAAGTGGCCATCGAGGCCGGAAAACACGACACAGTCGGCATCGACCTCGTCGCCATGTGCGTTAACGATCTCGTCGTCCAAGGCGCCGAGCCGCTGTTCTTCCTCGACTACTTCGCAACCGGAAAGCTCGACGTCCCGGCCGCGCGCACGGTCATCGCCGGTATCGCGCAAGGCTGCGCCGAAGCCGGGTGCGCCCTGATCGGCGGCGAGACTGCGGAGATGCCGGGCATGTATGCGGCGGGCGATTACGATCTCGCCGGCTTCGCGGTCGGCGCGGTCGAGCGCGAAGCGCTTATCACCGGCCGCGATGTCGCGGAAGGCGACGTCGTGCTTGGGCTGGCATCGACCGGCGTCCATTCCAACGGCTATTCGCTGGTGCGCCGCGTGGTCGCCGACGCGCGCGTTGCATGGAATGCGCCCGCGCCGTTCGCTGCTGGCGCGACGCTCGCCGAAGCGCTGCTCACGCCGACGCGCATCTATGTGCGCAGCGGCCTTGCGCTTGCCCGCGCTGGCCTTGCAAAGGCGATGGCGCACATCACCGGCGGCGGGTTGATCGAGAACGTGCCGCGGGTGATTCCGGACACCATGACCGTGGAGATCGACGCACAAAGCTGGAAGCCGCCGCCGGTGTTCGCATGGCTTGCCAAGCAAGGCGGCATCACGAGCGCGGAGATGTCCCGTGTGTTCAATTGCGGCATCGGCCTAGTCGTCGTCGTCGACCGCGCCGCCGCCGATCGGGCGACCAAGATTTTAGGCGGTGCCGGCGAGACGGTCTTCCGCATCGGCCGCGTCGTCGCGCGGCGCGAGGGCATGCCGGGCTGTGTCGTTTCCGGGGCCGAGCGCGCCTGGATGTAAGGCATGGCGCGCAAGACCACCGCCGTCCTCATCTCGGGCCGGGGCAGCAACATGCAGGCCCTGCTCGACGCTGCTAAGGATCCGGACTTCCCCGCGCGCATCGTGCGCGTCATCTCGAATGTCTGGGATGCTCCAGGCCTCAAGCGGGCCGAAGCCGCCGGCATCGCGACCAGCGTGATCGATCACCGCGCCTTCAACGGACGCGCAGCCTTCGAGGCGGCGCTCGACCAGGCTTTGCGGGCCGATGGGACCGAGCTCGTCTGCCTCGCCGGCTTCATGCGGCTGCTGACGGCCGACTTCGTCAATGGCTGGCGCGACCGCCTGATCAACATCCACCCCTCGCTGCTGCCGGCCTTCCCGGGTCTCGACACCCACGCCCGCGCGCTGGCGGCCGGCGTGCGTTTCACCGGATGCACGGTTCATTTCGTGCGGCCGACGATGGACGAGGGTCCGATTATCGTTCAGGCTGCCGTCCCCGTTCTGGGCGGAGACGACGAAGCCACGCTGGCCGCGCGCGTGCTGGCGGCCGAGCACAAGGCCTACCCGTTGGCGCTGCGCCTGGTCGCGAGCGGCCGGGCCAAGGTCGTAGATCAGCGGGTCCGGATCGACGGCGAATCCATGCCCGAGGGGCCGATCTTCAACCCGCTGCCGTGAGCCGCGCATGCTGCTTCGATTGGTCGCAGCCCCTTCCCGGAGCGCGACCCATTCGCTATAAACGCGGCCGCAATCTTTTTGTCGGAGAAGACAATGGCCAGTCCGGGTCCGGAAGCGCGTGACAAGTTCGACATGTCCCAGAGCGTCGAGACCTGGGGAAATTTCCTCAGCCTTGCGAAGTGGATCGTGATCGGCAGCCTGATCACGCTGGTCATCATGGCGATCTTCCTCACGGGCGGGCAGCCGACGTACTGAGCCGCGCTTGCCACGCCAAATAAAAAGGCCGCCACGGCACCGTGGCGGCCTTCGTCGTTCGTGGAGCGGCTCAGCCGACGATTTCGAGCCCGCTGAAGAAGAAGGCGATCTCGATCGCGGCATTCTCGGGACTGTCGGAGCCGTGCACCGAATTGGCCTCGATCGATTCGGCGAAATCCTTGCGGATCGTTCCAGGCGCGGCCTTCGCGGGGTCGGTGGCGCCCATGATCTCTCGGTTGCGGACGACGGCATTGTCGCCCTCAAGGACCTGCACCACGACCGGTCCCGAGGTCATGAAATCGCACAGGCTGTTGAAGAACGGCCGCGCCTTGTGCACGGCATAGAACTGCTCGGCCTCGGCGCGCGACAGGCGCAGCCGCTTCTGCGCGACGATGCGCAGCCCCTTCTCTTCGAAACGGGCATTGATCTTGCCCGTCAGGTTGCGACGGGTGGCGTCGGGCTTGATGATCGACAGCGTGCGCTCGGCCATGGAACGGTCCTTTGCTTTCGGGAAACGGCGGCGCTTATAGCGGCGAATAGGTCGGCGGTCTAGTGGAGGCTAGCCCTTCTCCCACTTTCCGTCGTCGCCCTGCTTCCAGTAGGTCAGCGCGTGGCCCTCGGCCTTGTAGGTCTTCCAGCGCTCGCGTGCCGCCGCAACGGCGCTCTCGTCGCCGCCGTCGAAGATCTCCACGGCCGAACTCCATGCGCCAATGTCGCTGCAGGTCGTGCCGTCGGCCAGCACGAGCATCGACGCGCCGTTGGGATTTTCCTCGGCCGTGGTCAGCCAAATCGGCTGGTCCTCGGCGAAGCCGTCGCGCGCCGAGCCATGCGGCAAGAAGGCGCGATCGTTGTACGTCCACAGCGCGGCATTCAGCGCCTCTACCCGCTCGGTCGACCCGGCCATCACCACGACGCGATCGCCGCGCGCAAGCATCTTCTCGAGGATCTGCGGCAACGCGCGCTCGAGCGTCGTCGTGCGCAGGTGATAGAACCGGATTTCCGTCACCGCAGCGGTCAATCCTGCTCGTAGTAGTCCGCGACGAGGCGGTCGAGCAGGCGCACGCCGAACGCGGTGGCGCCCTTCGGAACGGTCGGCGAATCCTTCTTGGACCACGCGACGCCCGCGATATCCAGATGCGCCCACGGCACGTCGTTGACGAAGCGCTGGATGAATTGCGCCCCGATCGTCGAGCCGGCCGCCCGGTTCGAGCCGATATTCTTGACGTCCGCCGCGTCCGAATCGATGTCCTTGTCGTAGGGCTCGCCGAGCGGCAGGCGCCACAGCTTCTCGCCAACCGCCTTGCCCGCGTTCAGCAGCCGGTTGGCCAACTCCTCATTATTCGAGAACAGGCCGGCATACTCGTGGCCGAGCGCCACGATGATGGCGCCGGTCAGCGTCGCCAGGTCGATCATGGCCCTGGGTTTGAAGCGGTCCTGCGTGTACCAGCATACATCCGCAAGCACGAGCCGCCCTTCGGCATCAGTGTTGAGCACCTCGATCGTGCGGCCCGACATCGAGCGGACGATGTCGGACGGGCGCTGCGCGTTGGACCCAGGCATGTTCTCGACCAGCCCAACCACGCCGACGGCGTTTACGTTGGCGCGCCGCGCCGCGAGCGCCTCCATCACGCCGATCACAGCACCAGCGCCCGCCATGTCCCACTTCATGTCCTCCATGCCGGCAGACGGCTTGATCGAGATGCCGCCCGTGTCGAACGTGACGCCCTTGCCGCAGAACGCGACCGGCCGCTTGTCCTTGGCCTTGGCGGCGCCGTTCCACTGCATGACGACCATCCGCGGCGGACGGGCGCTGCCCTGGCCGACGCCGAGCAGCGCGCCCATCCCGAGCTTCGCCATCTGCTTCTCGTCGAACACCTCCACCTTCACGCCGAAGGCGCTGAGCCGCTTGCAGCGGTCCGCAAGCGATTCGGGATAGATGACGTTCGGCGGCTCGGAGACGAGATCGCGCGTGACGTAGATCGCATCGGCGATGCGATCGTAGGGCGCGAACAGCTTACGCGCTTCCGCAACGTCGGTGACGAGGAGGTTGAACGCCTTCAGCGACGGCTTGCTCTCTTCCTTCTCGCGGGTGCGGTACTTATCGAAGCGGTAGGCGCGCAGCTTCGCACCATAAGCGATGTTGGCCGCCATCTCCGGCGCTTCCATCGGCGCGCCCGACAAATTCTCCACGGGCAACGCGGCTGTGCTTTCCCCGATCCGATTGAGCTGCGCGACGATCGAGCCGCCGAGCGCCTGCAGGCGCAAGGCGTCGATCTGCTCGGCCTTGCCCAGCCCGAACAGCAGCACGCGTGCGACGGGCAGCCCTTTCGGCGCGACGATGTCGAGCACGTCGTCCTTGCGCCCCTTGAACCGGCTCGACGCCATCGCGCGCGTGACGAGGCCACCAGTCTTCTTATCGAGCGCCGCCGCCGCCGGCGTTAGCTTGCGATCATCGAGTACGCCGACGATGTAGGTACCGGAAGTCGGCTGCTCCGGCTTGGCAAACGCAATTTTCATGGCGGGACGCGCGCGCTCCTTGCGATCTGGCGGAAATCGGGTGCAATCAGAGAAGCGGCACTGTAGCCAATCTGCCGCCGAATTAAAGTAGAGTTTCAACGCTGTACATATTTTGTTCCGCTCGAGATCACTGCTCAGCCGGCCTCTGCGCTACGCACTCTAAGCTACGGTTCGAACGAGGAACTCCGGCCGGACAAAGCTTGACGGTCGGCGCCAGTGGTCGGACCGGCGCTCAAAAACCGTGCTCTGGATGTTCTTTTCTCTCCCGCGAATGGCCCCGAGTGCCCTAGGTTTCCGTCATGCCGGTCATCCAACGCTACATGCTGCGCCAGTTGGTCCTGGTCGCCGTGCTGGTCGCATTGACGCTGACGCTCGCAATCTGGCTGACGCAGTCGCTGCGCTTCGTCGAGCTGATCGTCAATCGCGGGCTGTCGCTACAGTCGTATCTCTCTCTCACACTGCTGCTGCTCCCGAGCTTTCTCTCGCTGATGCTGCCGGTGGCGCTGTTCACAAGTGTGCTGTTCACCTACAACAAGCTCATCACGGATAGCGAAATGGTGGTGCTGCGCGCCGCCGGCCTCGGGCCTTTCCAGCTTGCACGCCCCGCCCTGCTGCTGGCGATCGTCGTCGTGGCGATCGGCTATTTCCTGTCACTCTATCTGCTGCCCTGGTCATACCGGCAGTTCAAGGATTTCGAATACAACATCAGATCGGACTATTCGGCCGTGCTGCTGAAGGAAGGCGCGTTCAACAACATCTCCCCGGGAATCACCGTTTATATCCGCTCGCGGGAGGCCGATGGCGAGCTTCAGGGCATCGTGATCCACGACAACCGCGTGCGCGACAAGACGTTCTCGCTTATGGCGGAGCGCGGGCGGCTGGCCATGACGGAGGAAGGGCCGCGCGTCATTCTGGTCAATGGCAACCGTCAGCAATTCGATGCCGCGACCGGCAAGCTCTCGCTCCTCTACTTCGACCGCTACAGCGTCGATCTCGGCAAGATCGGTCAGGCGCAGCAGACTCGCTGGCGCGAACCGCGCGAGCGCTACCTTCCCGAGCTGCTTTTCCCGGACAACAGCGCGAACGACCAGGCTTATGCGAGCCGTCTGCGGGCCGAAGCGCACAATCGGCTCACCTCGCCAATGCTCGGCCTCGCTTTCACACTGATCAGCCTCGCCGCCCTCCTATCGGGAGAGTTCAGCCGGCGCGGACAGTCGCGCCGCGTGCTCGTCGCGATCCTGCTCGCCGCTCTCCTGCAGACCAGCGCGATTGCGATTGGCAACGCCCTGATCCGCTGGCCGGCTCTGGCGCCCGTTCCCTATACCACCATCGCCCTGGTGATCGCGGCTTCGCTGTGGTGGCTGTCCCGTTCGCGCTTCCGCTCCCGTCCCGCCGCTGCGGCCGCCTGAGCCATGCGCCTGTCCTTCACGCTCTCCGCCTATATCGGACGGCAATTCGCCCTGCGGTTCGGCGCTGTCCTGCTTGCGCTCACCGGTGTCGTTTACCTGTTCGACACGATCGAAATGCTGCGCCGCGCCTCGGCGCGGCCTGAGGTGACACTGGGACTCGTGCTGCAGCTCTCGCTGCTCAAGCTGCCGCAGCTCATGCAGGAGATGATTCCCTTCGTCGTGCTCTTCGCGACCATGCTGACATTCTGGCGTCTGAGCCGCAACCACGAGTTGACCGTCGTCAGGGCGGCGGGAATTTCCGTCTGGCAGTTCATGCTGCCGGCGCTCGCGATCGCCCTGCTCATCGGCGCGTTCCGCCTGGCGGTGCTCAATCCGGTGGGCGCCGTGCTCTATTCGAGCTACGAGCAGGCCGAGTCGAAGCTGTTGCGAGGCCGCAGCAGCCTCCTGTCGGTCGCGCAGTCCGGCTTCTGGCTGCGCCAGGCAGATGGCCGCAGCAATGCGATCATTCACGCGCTCCGGGTCTCGTCGCACGAGATGGAGCTGTACGATGTGATCATCTTCAACTTCGAAGGCGCTGACCGGTTCGTGAACCGGATCGACGCGGCCGCGGCACGGCTCGTCCCTGGCGCATGGGTCTTGAAAGACGCCTGGATCTCGAGCCCCGAGCGGCCCGTCCAGTTCGAGACAACATACCGTCTTCCCACGGATATGACACTGGAACGGATCCAAGAAAGCTTCGCCTCGCCCGAGACGATCTCTTTCTGGGAGCTGCCGGCGTTCATTCGCCTGCTCGAAAATGCAGGCTTCTCCGCCTTGCGGCACCAGCTGTATTGGCACCGGCTCCTCGCCGGCCCGATGCTGCTGCTCGCGATGGTGCTGCTCGCGGCCACGTTCTCCCTGCGGCCGCCGCGCCGGGGCGGAACGCTTGCCTTGGTTGTCGCGGGCATATCGGCGGGCTTCCTCCTGTATTTCGTCTCGAATCTAGTCGCCGCGCTCGGCCAGAATGCCAGCATCCCGGTAGTGCTCGCCGCCTGGACGCCCGCGGGCGTCAGCATCCTGGTCGCAATGACCCTGCTGCTCCATCTCGAGGATGGCTAGTGCCGCGCGTTGCGGCAGCCGCCGGGCAGGCGTATAAAGCGCGCAAGTTCAATCGCTAACCGCCAAGCTGCCTATGCGCCTTCGCCTTATCGTCGCGCTCGCCTTCGCGTGCCTGGCCACACCTGTCCCGGCGCAGGAGACGCTGCGGATCGCGGCCGTGGTGAACGATGAGGTCATTTCCGTCTACGATCTCGTCAACCGCACGCGCCTTGCGCTGCTCTCGACCGGCCTGCCGGACACGCCGGAGACGCGACGCCGCCTGCAGCCGCAGGTGCTTCGCGGCCTAATCGACGAGCGCATCCAGAACCAAGAGGCTGCCAGGCAGAACATCTCGGTCACCGAGAACGAGATGCGGGCGGCCATCGCGAAGATCGAAGAGAATAACCGGATGCCTCCGGGCGGCCTCGAACAGGTAATCCAGCGAAGCGGCATCGAGCGCTCGACCGTGATGGCGCAAATCCGCAGCGGTGTGATCTGGCAGAAGCTGGTCAACCGCAGGCTCCGCAATACGCTGCAGGTCGGCGAAGACGAAATCGATGAGCAGCTCGCCCGCCTGCAATCGGCGCGCGGCGCACCCGAGTACCTGCTCGCCGAAATCTTCCTGAGCGTTGACTCGCCGGAACAGGACGAGGACGTACGCCAGACCGCGATGGGGCTCGTCGAGCAGCTCCGTCGCGGCGTGAACTTTCCGGACATGGCGCGGCAGTTCTCGCAAAGCGCCTCGGCGGCGACAGGCGGCGATATCGGCTGGGTCCAGGGCGGCACGTTCGACGCAGATGTCGAGAGCGTCATCGGCCAGACGCAGCCTGGCCAGATCACCGATCCCATCCGTTCGGTCGCCGGCTACTACATCTTCGCGGTGAGGCAACGTCGGACAATTGCGGCATCTTCGCCGAACGACGCGAAAGTCACCCTTGTGCAGCTGCTGCTGCCGCTCGAACGCTCAGCCTCGCCGGCCGATGTCGAGTCGCAGATGGCGCTCGCAGAAACCGTCCGCGAGACGGTGTCGGGCTGTGCCGATCTCGGCCGCGTCGCCAAGGAGCTCGGCGTCCCGCCGCCGACCGACCCGCAGCAGCTGCGAATCGGCGATCTCGCGCCGCGCATCCGTGAGATCGTCACGCCGCTCAAGGTGGGCGAGGCGAGCGCGCCGATGCGCGTCGATCCCGGGCTGCTTATGTTGATGGTGTGCGTGCGCGAGGATCCGCCGAGTAATCTGCCGAGCCGCGAGGATATCAGCGAGAACCTGCTGCGGCAGCGGCTGGACATCCTCTCGCGGCGGTATCTTCGCGACCTGCGGCGGGCCGCCTTCGTCGATGTCCGCGTCTGACACGGCGCTCCCGCTCGCCCTCACGATGGGCGAGCCTGCCGGTATCGGTGCAGAGATTACGCTGAAGGCTTGGCGCAGCCGCGACGGCACGCTGCCGTGCTTCTTCATCATCGACGATCCCGATCGCCTGCGCGCGGCCGCCGCCGCGCTTTCCCTCGATGTGCTCATCCGCGTGATCGACCGGCCGGCGCAGGCTCGGGAGGCCTTCAGCGAGGCACTGCCCGTGCTCCCAGCGCCTTTGCCGCGGCCCGCGGCACCCGGCCGCCTCGACCCGGCAAACGCGCCTGCCGTGCTTGAGTCGATCAAGCGCGCGGTCCGGCTGGTCATGAGCGGCGAAGCCGCGGCAGTGGTGACGAATTCGATCCACAAGAAGGTGCTCTATCAGGCCGGCTTCGAGCATCCTGGCCATACCGAGTATCTCGCGTCGCTCGCCGGCAGCGGGGCAAAAGCGGTGATGATGCTCGCCGGCGCCGGGCTGCGCGTCGTGCCGGTGACGATCCATGTGTCGCTGCGCACCGCCCTCGACAGCCTTTCGACGCAAGCGATCGTCAGCACCGGAAGAATCGTCGCAGACGCGCTGCGCGGCGATTTCGGCGTGGCGCGGCCACGGCTTGCCGTGGCGGGGCTGAATCCACACGCCGGCGAGGAAGGCTCACTCGGGCGCGAGGATATCGAGATCGTGGCACCGGCCATCGCTGCATTGCGCGACATGGGAATTGATGCGATGGGGCCGATGCCGCCTGACACGATGTTCCATGCTGCGGCGCGCGCGAACTACGATGCCGCGCTGTGCATGTATCACGATCAGGCGCTGATCCCGCTGAAGACCCTGGCCTTCGACACGGGCGTCAACGTGACGCTCGGACTGCCCTTCGTGCGCACCTCCCCGGATCACGGCACTGCGCTCAATATCGCCGGCAAAGGGGTCGCCAACCCGGCGAGCCTCGTCGAGGCGATCAAACTGGCCGGCGTCATGGCGCGCCACCGTGCCCGTCAACGGGTTCGCGCCTGAACGAGGTGTCCGCTCCCGCCTTGCCGCCGCTGCGCGAGGTGATCGCGCGGCACGGGCTCGCCGCACGCAAGTCGCTCGGGCAGCACTTTCTGCTCGATCTCAACCTGACCGGCCGCATCGCGCGCGCTGCCGGCGACCTTACGTCCGGCACGACGATCGAGATCGGGCCTGGCCCGGGCGGCTTGACGCGCGCCCTGCTGGCGCAAGGCGCGTCGGTGATCGCCGTCGAGCGCGACGCGCGCTGCATCGCCGCTCTAGCCGAACTAGGGCAAGCCTATCCGGGGCGTCTGGCTATCATCGAAGCCGACGCGCTCGAAATCGACGTGCACGCGCTGGGCGACGCGCCGCGGCGGATCGTCGCGAATCTGCCCTACAACGTCGCGACCCCGATGCTGCTGCAGTGGCTCGCGCATGCGGAGGCCTTCGCGGGCATGACGCTCATGTTCCAGAAAGAGGTGGCGCTGCGCCTCGTCGCAGCACGGCGCGAGCCCGCCTATGGCCGCTTAGCCGTCGCCGCGCAGTGGCGCTGCCGCGTGCGCAAGCTTTTCGACATTACCCCCAGCGCATTCACGCCGCCGCCGCAGGTCGTGTCGAGCGTCATCGAACT
>DATAAP010000672.1:0-5920 GCA_036260035.1 Alphaproteobacteria bacterium
TGCCAGAGGTGATCCGTGCCACAACGCTCAACGCGGCCAAGGCGGTGCGCAAGAGCGACCGCGGCACCTTGCGTCCGGGCACGCTCGGCGATGCGACCGTGCTGTCATTGGAGCGCGGGCGCGTCATGTTCGAGGACGTGATCGGCCAGCGCGTCGAAGGGAATGAAAAGCTCGCGTGCCGCGGCATCGTGCTCGGCGGCAAGTGGTGGCACGGCTGAGGAGCGGCGCTTGGACCTGCGCATAGACCTCACCGATGCGCCGCCGCCGGAGGCGCTTCACAAGACCTGGAACCTTTGCGGCAGTTTAATCGGGAGATCGCCGGCGATGCGCAGTGGCGACCGCTCGCCGTCCTACTATCGAATCCGCACACCGGAGACATCATCGGTGGCCTGTGGGGCCGCACGGCCTGGAGGGGGTCGGGTGAGCGTGGTGTCGCCGCCGCGCTCTCGACCGCTACGCGACCGCGACCCGCAGCGCCGCGATCAAGAGGGAATCGTCCTCCGGCCGCACGGCCTGCAGATCAACGATGAGAATGCCGGCACCCGCCTTGCGCTCGCCGACATGCACTGGAGGATCGTGGGCGGCAAGCTGTGCGAGCGCCCGCGCCGCGTCCGCTACGCTGATTTCCAATGTCGGCACCTTGTCGGCGACGATGCGAGCCTCAGCACCGTTTAATCCCGCGGCGATCTTCGCAAGGCGCGCTTCGACAGCGCGCAGACGTTCGAGATCGTCCGTCGCCGCGAAACGCTTCAGCGCCACGAGCAGACCTGCGATCTCCTCCTTGCCGACCTTGAAGCCGCGGCCTATGCCGTGATGCGGCGGCACCGGCACTTTCGCGCGGTCGATGAAATCGGGTGCGGTCCAGCGCTGCGGCACCACGTCCATGTCGAGAAGCTGCAACAGCGCGGACGCGACGAGGTCGCGCTTCCCCGCAAGGATGCCGGTCGATTGCGGGCCGCCGATCGCCTTGCCGCCGCTGAAGACGACGAGATCGGCGCCAGCGGCGATGAACGCCTGTAGGTTCGTGCGTGGCGGCAGTTGGGCTGCCGCGTCGACGATCACAGGAATGCCGTGCCGATGGCACGTCTCCACGACGAGACCAAGGTCGTGCTTGGTTTCGGGCGTCGCTGCGAAGCAGAACGCGGCCGTGCGCGGTCCGAATGCTGCCTCGATCTCCCATGCCTCGATGCCGCGCACGCCAGCACTCGTGCCGCGGTCGTTGTGGCCGATGTCGACGATCACCGCGCCCGCGGCGCGCAACGCGTGATCGTAGGCGTTGCGGTGCGTGCGCGGCATGACGATCTCGTTCGGCATCTCGCGCGTGTCGGGCAGCCGCGCCATGCGCGCGATATCGTAGCCGGCGAGGCACGCGGCTGCCGCGAGCGTCAGCGCGGCGGATGCACCCGAGGTCACAAGCCCGGCTTCGGCACCGGTCATCAGCCCGATGATGCGGCTGGCCGCCGATTGCAGCTCGCCGATATCGACCGAGCACTGTGCTGCCTCGCGCATCGCATCGAGTACTTCCGGCGCCATCAGGCTGCCGCCGAGGCGCGTCAATGTGCCGGCCGCGTTGATGCGCCGCTTGACGCCGAGCTTTGCGTAGATGTCGTTCACGCGGACTCGCGCAGATGGCAGGCGACGAGCCGCCCGTCCGCCATCCGCTTCAGTACCGGGTCTTCGCGGCGGCAGCGGTCCATCGCGTACGGGCAGCGTGGATGGAAGTGGCATCCCGAGGGCGGGTTCATCGGGCTCGGGACCTCGCCCTCGACGATGATCTGCTCGCGCTTGGCGCGCGGGTCCGGCATGGGTGCTGCCGCGATCAGGGCCTGCGTGTACGGGTGCTGCGGATCGCCGAACAGCGCGTCGCGGGAAGCCAACTCGACAATGCGGCCGAGATACATGACAGCGATGCGATGGCCGATATGCTCGACTACGCCGAGATCGTGCGAGATGAAGAGATAGGCGAGACCGTATTCCTGCTGCAGGTCCATCAGCAGGTTGAGCACCTGCGCCTGCACGGAGACGTCGAGCGCCGACACCGGCTCGTCGGCGACGATCAGCGCCGGGTTGAGCGCCAGTGCACGCGCGATGCCAAGGCGCTGCCGCTGCCCGCCCGAGAACTCGAACGGGAATTTCTTCAGCGCTTCCGCGCGCAGGCCTACGCGCTCCAGCAGCCGCTTGGCGCGATCCTCGCGCTCCGAGGCCGACATGCTCTCGTAGTTCTCCAGCGGCTCGGTGACGATCGTGCCGATGCGGAGCCGCGGGTTGAGCGAGGCATACGGGTCCTGGAACACCATCTGCACGTCGCGGCGGTGCGCGCGCATGCCGTTTTCGTCGACGGCGGTGATGTCCTTGCCCTTGAGGACGACGCGGCCGCCGCTCGGCTCGATCAGCCGCAGGATCAGCCGGCCGACGGTCGACTTGCCGCAGCCGGATTCGCCGACGAGGCATAGCGTCTCGCCGGCGTTGACGGAGAACGAGACGCCATCCACGGCGCGGACATCGGCCACCTTGCGGCGCAGCAGGCCCTGCAGCACCGGGAAGTGCTTCTTCAGCCCTTCGACCTGCAGGACCGGCGCGGTCATGCCGCCATCACCCGTTCGGCTTCCCAGCACGCGACCGCGTGTCGGCCGGCGACATCGCGCAACGCCGGAGCCTCGATCCGGCAGCGCTCGCGCGCGAAGGCGCAGCGCGGTGCAAAAGCGCAGCCGACGATGGGGTCGCGCAGGTTCGGCACCATGCCGGGGATCTCGTAAAGCCGCTTCTTGCGCGCCGTGCGCGCGTTGCGGCGCGGGATCGAGGCCATCAGCCCGCGGGTGTAGGGATGCGCCGGCCGGTCGAACAGCTCGAGGACCGGCGCCTCCTCGACCTTGCGGCCCGCGTACATGACGATGACACGCTGGCAGGTCTCGGCGACGACGCCGAGGTCGTGGGTAATCAGCATGATCGCGGCGCCGAAGCGCGACTTCAGCTCGATCATCAGCTTCAGGATCTGCGCCTGGATCGTCACGTCGAGCGCGGTGGTCGGCTCGTCGGCGATCAGGAGCTTGGGGTTGCAGGCGAGCGCCATGGCGATCATCGCCCGCTGCCGCATGCCGCCGGAGAACTGGTGCGGATAGTCCTTCACCCGCCGCTCGGCATCCGGGATGCGCACGAGGCGCAGCATTTCCGCCGCGCGCTTGAGCGCATCAGCCTTGCCCAGGCCCTGATGGATCTGCACCGCCTCGGCGATCTGGTCGCCGATCGTGTGCACCGGGTTGAGGCTGGTCATCGGCTCCTGGAAGATCATCGCGATGCGGTTGCCGCGGATCTGCCGCATCTTCGCTTCGTCGAGGCCGAGCAGCTCGCGGCCCTCGAAGCGCACCGAGCCGCCGACGACCCGGCCGATCTTCGCCGGCAGCAGGCCGAGGATGGAGAGCGCGGTGACGCTCTTGCCGCAGCCGGATTCGCCGACGATGCCGAGTGTTTCGCCCGGATCGACGGTGAAGCTGACGCCGTCGACCGCGCGGGTGACGCCGTCCTCGGTGAAGAAATGGGTCTGCAGGCGGTCGACGGTGAGGATCGGCGCCATCGTCACATCCGGCGCGCGAGGCGCGGGTCGAGGCGGTCGCGCAGCCCGTCGCCGAGCAGGTTGACGGCGAGCACGACGATGGCGAGGCAAGCGCCGGGGAAGAAGATCGTCCACGGTGCCCGCGACAGGAACAGCCGCGACGACGCGATCATGTTGCCCCAGGTCGGGATCTCCGGCGGCGTGCCGGCGCCGAGGAAGCTGAGCGCCGATTCCACCAGGATCGCCGAGGCGCAGATATAAGTGGCCTGCACGATCAGTGGCGCGATCGTACTGGGCAGGATGTGGCGCAGCAGGATCTTGATGCGCCGGCTGCCGCCCGAAATCGCCGCCTCGACGAAGGGCTGCTCGCGCACGGTCAGCACGACGGAGCGGACGAGGCGCACGACGCGCGGCACTTCCGGAATCACGATCGCGGCGATGACGATGCCGACGCTCGCACGACTCAGCGAGACGAGTGCTATCGCCAGCAGGATCGCCGGGATCGCCATGACGCCGTCCATCACCCGCATGATCGGCCCGTCCAGTCGGCGGCTGTTGCCGGCGGCAAGGCCGATCGCGAGGCCGAGCACCACGGAAATCGCCGCGACGGAGAGGCCAACCAGCAGCGAGATCTGCGCGCCATAGACGGTTCGCGCGAACACGTCGCGGCCGAGATTGTCGGTGCCGAACCAATGCTCCGCCGAGGGCGGCCGCAGCCGGTTCGCCGGCAGCATGGTCAGCGCGTCGCCGGCGAAGAGCGGGGCGAGGATCGCCGCCAGCGCCATGAAGGCGAGGATGGCACTGCCAAGCACGATGGTCGGGTTGCGCCGCGCGAAGCGCCAGAGCTGCGCCTTGCGGTCGCGGGTCGCGACCGGGGCGGGGGCGACGAGGGCGATCGGCTCGGCCATGTCTCAGTACCGGATGCGCGGATCGAGGAAGGTGTAGGTTAGATCGACGAGCAGATTGATTAGCACGTAGGCACCTGCGCACAGGATCATCACGCCCTGGATGATCGGATAGTCGCGCTTGGAGATCGCGTCGACGGTGAGGCGGCCGATGCCCGGCACATTGAACACCGTCTCGGTGATCACCACGCCGCTGATAAGCAGTGCTACGCCGATGCCGATTACGGTGACGATCGGCACCGCGGCGTTCTTGAGCGCGTGGCGCAGCAGCATCGGCCGCGTCGCCACACCTTTCGCCTTGGCGGTGCGCATGTAGTCCTCGGCCAGCACCTCGAGCATGCTGGCGCGGGTGATGCGCGCGATCAGGGCGACATAGGCCATGCCAAGCGCCACCGACGGCAGGATCAGGTTGCGCAGCCACGGCCAAATCCCCTCCGCGATCGGCTTGTAGCCTTGCACCGGCAACCAGCGCAGCTCGATCGCGAACAGGTAGATCAGCAGGTAGCCGACCACGAAGACCGGCACCGAGAAGCCCATGGCGGCGAAGCCCATCACGAAGCGATCGAGCAGGCCGCCGGCCTTCCACGCCGCCAGCACGCCGATGGTGATCGCGATGGTGACGGCGACAAAGAGCGTCGTCGCGGCGAGCGACAGGGTCGGCTCGAGGCGCTGGCCGACCAGCTCCAGCACCGGCACGTTCGAGAAGATCGAGATGCCGAAATCGCCCTGCAGCAGATTCCAGACCCAGCGGCCGAACTGCACGATCAGCGGATCGTCGAGGCCGAGTTTTGCGCGGATCTGCGCGATCGATTCCGGTGTTGCGTTATCGCCGGCGATGATCGCCGCCGGGTCGCCGGGGGCGAGATGCAGCAGCAGGAAGACGCAGATCGCGACGACCGTCATCACGGGAATCGTCGAGAGCAGGCGTCGGACGATGTAGGCGGTCATGCTAGTTCGACCACATCCAAAAGAATTGCCGTCCTCGGGCTTGGCCCGAGGACCCAGTCTGGACGCCCGGGCCAAGCCCGGGCATGACAATCCCTTTTACGTCTTCAATGCACGGCACGCGGCGGAATACCGCTCACGTCTTCTCCACGTTCCACCACGGCACGACCTCCGGCACGGGCACCAGGCCGCGGATGTTGGCGCGATAGGCAACCGGGTGCACCCACTGGCCGAGATAGAGATGCGGCACAAAATTCCAGGCGTTCTCCTGCATTTCGCGTGCCACGGCCTTGCGCGCCTCCAACGTAGGCGCCTCTGCCCATTTGTCGCGCAGCATCTCGTGCTTCTCGTCGGACGGCCAGCCGAACCAGCCCTTCTCGCCGGTCGCGGCGTGGCCCGCGAGCGCGATCGGGTTGCCGACGGCGTTGCCGCCCGCCCAGGTGATGAAGATGTTCCAGCCGCCCTGGTCGGGCGGCGTCTTCACGGCGCGACGGGTGACGACGCCGCCCCAGTCGGAGGT
>DATAAP010000673.1:0-6797 GCA_036260035.1 Alphaproteobacteria bacterium
GTGTGCGCTCGCCGGTGAGCGCGGGCCATTCCTCGTCAAACGCGGCGCCGCCCTGCAGTGAAAAGACCCGGCACGGCTTGTCGGGGTTACGCTCCGCCTCCCCGCCGCCGCCTTTGAAGACCGCAAGATTCTTCTGGCCAAGCAGTGCGCCCGCCGAGCGCTGCAGGTCGCGGTAAGCGGGATGGAAGACGCCTTGCATCACGCTCGGCGCGCCGAACGGGTTGATCAGACGTGCCACGGAGTTGGCGGCCGAGCGCAGCCCGAGGATGCGCCGCAGGTCGAGAAGCTTCTCCAGCGCCGGACAAAAGGCGCGTAGCGGCAGGAACGCGAAGTTATCTTCATCAACGCTGCGCTCTGCGTCCGTGCCGCTGCTCGGCAGCCCCAGTGCGGTCAGCCCTATGACCAACGCGGAACCGGCGCGCCCGGGAGCGTGCATGAGCACTCGGATGCCATTCTCGGCGAGCAGCAAGGCCGAGAGCAGGAACCAGGGCTCGCCGCGCGTGCGACCGGCGGCATAGCTCGGCCAGTCGAGATCGACGCGCCCGCGCGGCGTTGCCAGCGAAATCGACTCCCGTAGCGCCTCGACAAAGCCGGCCAGCTCCTCCGGGCTCTCCTGCCGGTAGCGCATGAGCATCAGCAGTGCGCCGATCTGCGCAGGCTCCGCCTCTCCGGCGATGATCATGCGCATCGCCGCGCGCGCCTCGTCCTGGGTCAGCGCGCGTGAGCGGCCGGGCCCGCGCCCGAGAATGCGCACGTACTGCGCAAACGGGTGTTCTTCCGCCATAAGCCCTACTCCGCGGCGGCGCCCACACGTACCGGTGCCGGTTCCACGAGAGTACCTGCCGAACGGCCAGAGAACCAGTCGAGGCGTTCGCGGAGCCGGACGACCGATCCGATCACGATCAGCGCGGGACCGGCGAGGCCGCGCGCGGCAACATCGTCTGCGACCTTTGCCAAGGTCGAGACCACGACACGCTGGTCAGCGCGTGTGCCGTTCTCGATCGCCGCGACTGGCATCGCCGCATCCGCACCCTGCGCGATCAGGTTCGCGCTGAGCGCCGCGATCGCGCCCAGTCCCATATAGATGACGACGGTCTGCCGCGGCTTGGCCAGCGCCGCCCAGTCGAGATCGATCACCCCGTCGGCGCCGTGGCCGGTGACGAACACGCAGCTCTGCGCGTGGTCGCGATGCGTGAGCGGGATGCCGGCATAGGCCGCGCAGCCGAGTGCCGCCGTGACGCCTGGCACGACTTGAAACGAAATGCCATGCCTGGCGAGGAACTCCAGCTCCTCGCCGCCGCGGCCGAAGACGAAGGAATCGCCGCCTTTGAGTCGAACGACATTCTTGCCGGCCTTTGCAAGATCGACCATCAGGCGATTGATTGCCTCCTGCGACAGCGCATGGCGGCCGCAGCGCTTCCCGACATCGACCCGCTCTGCGTCACGCCGGACAAGGTCCAGGATTTCGGGCGAAACGAGCTTGTCGTGCAGGACCACCTCCGCCTGCTGGATCAGGCGCAGCGCGCGGACGGTAAGAAGCTCCGGGTCGCCCGGCCCGGCGCCAACCAGATAGACCTCGCCCGGCACGACAGCCGCCGCAGCCGCATGGTCGAGCATCGTCGCCATGTCGTGCCGCACCTCGGCTTCGCTGACACCGCTGAGCCGCTCGATCCCGTCGGCCGCGAACAACCGTTCCCAGAAACGACGACGTCCGGCCGCGTCAGGCAACCTATGCTTCACCGCATGTCGGAACGATCCGGCGAGCCTGGCCAGCCGACCGAGCGCGCGTGGCAGCAGGGTTTCTAGCCGCGCCCGCAGCACGCGGACCAGAACGGGCGACGCACCCCCGCTCGAAATGGCGACGACCAGCGGCGAGCGGTCGATCACCGCCGGCACGATAAAGCTGCAGAGCTCCGGGCAATCGACCACGTTGACCGGGACACCGGCGTCCCTCGCTAGAAGATGAACACGACGGTTGAGCGCTGCGTCGTTGGTGGCGGCGACGATGAGCGCATGCCCCGCGATGTCGGCCGCAGCGAAGGCGCGCGCGCTGTGCTGGACGATGCCGCGCCGCGCTAGATCCTGCAATGTGTCCACGACGGCGGGCGCCACGACCGTCACGCGCGCGCCGGCGCGGCGGAGCCATTCGACCTTCCTGGCCGCGACCGTGCCACCGCCGACGACGAGCGCGCGGCGGCCGCGCACTTTGAGGAAGATGGGCAAATAGTCCATGGCTACTCCGCCGCCGCGCGGCCGGTACCGCTTTCTGCCCGCAGCAGGCTCGCGAGCTCCGGCCGGCACGATCCGCAATTCGTGCCCGCCCTGACCGCCCCGCCGATCGCCTCGACGCTGCTCAATCCGCGCTCACGGATTGCGGCGCGGATGATTCCCTCGCCAACACCGAAACAGGCGCAGACGACCGGGCCCGGCTCAGCGGCCGCAGCCATAGGACGGCCAGCGAGCAGGCCCATTCGATCGGCAGCAGACAGCGCATTCCGCGTAAACAGGTCGGCCAGCCATTCGCGCGAGACAGTGACGTCGGATCCGACCAATACGCATGCTTCAAGCCGTCCATCCTGGAGAAGAGCGGCACGGAACACACGGTGCCGCGGATCGCGATAGACGATCCATTCCCCAGTCCGCTCGTCGGCGGGCAGAGTCCGCACCCATTCGTCCCAGCTTTGCGGCACGACGGCTCCGGCCAGCTCGTAGCGCCAGCCATGGCTCGTGACGAGCCGAGCCCAATAGGCGCTGCCGGTGACGTCGATCGGTCGGCGCGTCAGCGCGACTGCCTGCCATGCGACGGTGAAGCGCTCGACGCGGACCGGCGTATGCTTCAACTCAGGTTGCCCGGACACCGGATCGACCGCGGGGTTCACCATCGCGTCGACACGCCCACATGCGGTGAAAGCATCCGTCCAATGCATCGGCGCAAACACCGTCCCCGGGCGTTGAGCACCGGTACATTGCACACGTGCAATCATCTCGCCCCACGGGCTGACGATGCGCGCGAGGTCGCCGCCGGCGACGCCCGCTGCCGCGGCATCGGCCGGATGGATGGCGACGAAGGGCTCCGGCGTGTGGCCCGACAGCCGCGGCGACAGGCCAGTCCGCGTCATCGTGTGCCAGTGATCGCGCACGCGGCCTGTGTTGAGCGCGAGCGGAAACTCCTTATCGGGCTCGTTCGCGACTCTGCGCTGCCGGACGGCGACGAAGCGGCCTTTGAAACGCTCATCGCCCAGTAGCCGTGCGGTGCCGCCCGGCCGGCGCGCCGTCACCGGCCACTGCACCGGCGGCAGCGAATCATAGGCCTCGTCGTCGATCGCGGCGAGCGCCGAGATGTCGAACCGCCGCGACCCGTCGTTGCCGAGCCCGGACAGCGCCGCATGCTCGCGAAAGATTTCAGCCGCGGAGTGATACGCGAATGCCGCCGCATGACCCAGGCGCGATGCCACCTGCGAGACAATCCACCAGTCGGGCTTCGCCTCGCCGGGCGGCGGCAGGAAGGCGCGCTGGCGCGAGATGCGGCGCTCCGAGTTTGTAACCGTGCCGTCCTTTTCGCCCCAAGCCAGGGCCGGCAACAGAATATGGGCGAGCCGCGCCGTATCGCTGTCGCGCACGCAATCGGACACGACGACAAGGTCGCAGCGCTGCAGCGCCGCGCGGACGCGGTCGGCAGCGGGCAGGCTCACGACCGGGTTTGTCGCCATGATCCAGATCGCCCTGATCCGGCCTGCCGCGACCGCATCGAACAGCTCCACTGCCTTGAGGCCGGGCTTGCCGGCGACCACCGGCGCATTCCAGAACCTTTGCACCTGCGCGCGCGCTTCGGGGTCCTCGATGCGCATGTGGACGGCGAGTTGGTTGGCGAGGCCACCGACCTCACGCCCGCCCATCGCATTGGGCTGGCCGGTCAGCGAGAACGGTCCCATGCCGGCGCGGCCGATGCGGCCTGTCAGCAGGTGGCAGTTGATGATCGCGTTGACCTTGTCGGTGCCGCTGGTCGACTGGTTCACGCCCTGCGAGTAGAGAGTGACGGTCCGCTCCGTCGCGGCGAACCAATCGAAGAAACGCGCGACCTCAGCGATGTCGAGCCCGCACGCGGCGGCGACGCGGTCGAGGCTCGACGCGTCCTCTTTCGCCGCCGCGAGCGCATCCTCGAGATCCTGCGTCTGACGTTGGACAAAATCCGCGTCCGCCTTCCCTGAACGAGCGAGGTGCGCGAGAAGACCGTTGAACAGCGTCACGTCGCTGCCGGGCCGGAGCGCCAAGTGGAGGTCGGCGCTTTCGACCGTCGCGGTGCGCCGCGGATCGATGACGACCAGGCGCAAGGCGGGATTCCGTTCGCGCGCAGTCGCGATGCGCTGGAATAGCACCGGATGGCACCATGCCGCGTTCGAGCCAACGCAGACGATCAGCTCGGCCTCTTCGAGATCCTCGTAGTTGCCGGGGACGATGTCCTCCCCGAAGGCCCGCACGTGGGCCGCGACGCTCGAGGCCATACACAGACGCGAATTGGTGTCGATATTGGCCGCGCCGATGAATCCCTTCATCAACTTGTTGGCTACGTAATAGTCCTCGGTGAGGAGCTGGCCGGAAACATAGAACGCTACCGAGTCCGGCCCATGGCGGCTGATCGTCTCGGCGAAGCCGCGTGCCACGCGATCGAGAGCCGTTTCCCAATCAGTGCGCTGGCCACCGATCTCCGGATACAGCAGCCGGTTTGCCAGACCCAGCGTCTCCGCGAGCGCCGTGCCCTTGGAGCAGAGCCGGCCAAGATTCGCGGGATGCGCCAGATCGCCCGCGATCGAGACGGAGCCGTCGGCGCCTGTCTGCGCGACGATCCCGCAGCCAACACCGCAATAAGGGCAGGTCGTCCTGACCATTGCCATGCTAGGCCGCCCGCGACGCCGCAGCGTCTAGGCAGATAGAAATGACGCCGTCCTCGAGCCGCACCGGATAGGCGACCGTGCAGCCTTCATCCGGTGCGACCGCGCGTCCGTCGCACAACTCGACCACCCAGTTGTGCAGCGGACAGGTGATGCGGCCGCCATGCACGATGCCTTGCGACAGCGGCCCACCCTTATGCGGGCAGCGGTCATCAAGCGCGAAGACGCGATCATCGGCGGTACGAAACACCGCGATATTGCCCTTGCTGGTACGCACCACCCGCGCCCCCAGACGCGGAATGTCGTCCAGACGACCGACGGCGATCCACGCGGTCATACCAGCACCGTCTCGGCAAGCGGCCGGAACTCGTCGCGATCGGTGCCCGCATTAGCCCGCTCCGCCCATGGATCCTTCTGCATGAACTTCTGCGCATGGACGAACCGGCCGTAGAGCGCCTTTCGTCCCTCGGCATCGTCGACGATGCGCTGCTTCACAAAGGCGAGGCCGACCCGCTCGATCCACGGCGCGGTGCGCTCGAGATAATGTGCTTCCTCCTGATAGAGCCGCAGGAACGCACCGCAGTACTCGAGCACCTCGGCCTCGGTGCGCACCTTGCAAAGCAGGTCGGTGACGCGCACCTTGACACCGCCGTTGCCGCCGACATGGAGCTCCCAGCCGGACTCGACCGCGACCACGCCGAAATCCTTGATGGTCGCTTCCGCGCAATTGCGCGGGAGCCGGACACGGCGAGCTTCACTTTGTGCGGCGTCCACGCGCCCCAGGTCATCTTCTCCAGCTTGATGCCCATCGTCGTCGAATCCTGCGTGCCGAACCGGCACCATTCCGAGCCGACGCAGGTCTTCACCGTACGCAGCGCCTTGCCATAGGCATGGCCGGAGACCAGCCCCGCCTTGCCGAGCTCACGCCATACGGCGGGCAGGTCTTCCTTCTTCACGCCGAGCAGATCGACGCGCTGGCCGCCCGTCACTTTGACCGTTGGGATATTGAAGCGCTCTGCCACATCTGCGATCGCCCGCAGCTCCTTGGGGTTCGTGATGCCGCCCCACATGCGCGGCACGACAGAATACGTGCCGTCCTTCTGGATGTTGGCGTGCGCCCGCTCGTTGATGAAGCGCGACTGCTTGTCGTCGACATACTCGTCAGGCCACTCGCAGAGCAGGTAATAGTTCAGCGCCGGCCGGCAGACATGACAGCCGTTCGGCGTCCGCCATTCCATGAAGGCGATCGTCTCAGGGATGCTCATCAGCCGGTGCTCGCGGATAGCCGCGCGGACCTCGTCATGCGTGTGGTCGGTGCAGGCGCAGACCGGCTTGGCCTTGGGCGCCATTGAGTAGTCGCCGCCGAGCGTGTGCGCGAGGATCTGCTCGACGAGCCCAGTGCAGGAACCGCAAGACGATGACGCCTTTGTATGCGCGCGCACCTGCTCAAGGGTGAACAGCTTCTTCTCGCTGATCGCCTTGGCGATCGTGCCCTTGCAGACGCCGTTGCAGCCGCAGACTTCCGCCGTGTCGCTCATCGCCACCACAGCGTTCGCGCCACCATGGCCCGAGTCGCCGAGATGCGCCTGACCGAACAGCAGCCGGTCGCGAAACTCGCCGATGTCCGTTCCCTCGCGCAGCAGCTGGAAGTACCAGGCACTGTCGACGCTGTCGCCATAGAGCACAGCGCCGCGGATGCGGTTGTCCTGGACAATCACCTTCTTGTAGATGCCCTGGCCTGGGTCATGCAGGACGATCTCCTCGGTGCCTTCGCGCCCCGCGAAATCGCCCGCCGAGAACAGGTCGATCCCGGACACCTTCAGCTTGGTTGCGGTGATCGAGCCCGCATAGCGGCTGAATCCAAGCCGCGCCAGGTGATTGGCGCAGACTTTCGCCTGGTCAAAGAGC
>DATAAP010000674.1:0-6909 GCA_036260035.1 Alphaproteobacteria bacterium
GGGGGTCCTTAGCGGGAACGCACAATGCGGCCTATGCCGATGAGGCGTTCGGTGCCGGCGACGAGGACGACGATCAGGCCCACTTGCAACGCCGAGGCGGCGGCGATGACGAGCTGGCTGCCCTGGAACTGCAGATAGCTAAAGATCTCGATTGGCAGGGTCGTGTTGCCCGGCCCAGTGAGGAATAGGGCGGTGTTCAGCTCGCCGAACGATACGACGAAGGCGAATAGCCATCCCGAAAGCACACCGGGCCAGATCAGCGGTAGCGTGATCAGGAATAGTGTGCGGATCGGCCCGGCGCCGAGGCTCTGCCCCGCCTCCTCCAGCGCCGGATCGAGCCCCTGCAGGCTTGCGAGCACGGTGCGGAAGCAATACGGCATGCCGACGACCGCATGCGCAAGCAGCAGCCCGGGCAGAACCGGCATGCCGATGCTCTTGTAGAGCAGCAGCAGCGCCAGGCCGAGGATGATGGTCGGGAAGACGAGCGGCGCCAGGAATAGGCCCTGCAGGACCGCTGCGAACGTGCCGCCCTGCCGCACGAGGAACAAGGCCGCGAACGTGCCGAGCACTGCTGCGAGCGAGGCGGAGATCAGCGCCACCTGGAGGCTGAGCAGGAACGCGCCGCGCATGTTCTCAAGCCGGAAGAACTCCTGGAACCAGCGCAGCGACACTCCCGGCGGCGGAAAAGTGAAGAAATCCGTCGGCGAGAATGCGGTCACCACGACGATGGCAATCGGCGCCACCACCAGGAAATAGGCCAGCCCTGTCATCACCCCGGTGAGGAGGCGGGCAGGAAGGCTGCCGCGCGCGTTCATCGCCGCCCCGCCTGCACGCGGCCCGGTCTGATCAGCGCCATGATTAAGCCGGAGATGGCCAGCGCGATCAGCAGCAGCGTGAACGCCAGCGCTGCCGCCATCGGCCACTGGAACGAGACGACACTGTCATACACCAGGCTGACGAGCAGCTTCGATTGCGGTCCGCCCAGCACCGCGATAGTCACGTACGCGCTGAGCGTCAGCAGGAAGACCAGCAGCAGGCCCGAGGCGACGCCCGGGCTCGAGAGCGGCAAGGTCACATGGAAGAAGGTGCGGATCGGCCCCGCCCCGAGCGCCTGCGCCGCCTCTTCATAGCGCGGGTCGAGGCCGACCAGCGCGTTGGTGATCGAGATCACCATGTAGGGCAGCAGGATCGTCAGCAGCCCTATGACGACGGCGTCCGGCGTGTAGAGCAGCGCCATGGGGACGTCAATCACGCCCGCGTCGCGCAAGGTCGTGTTGATGACGCCGCGCCTGCCGAGGATGGCGACCCAGCCGTAGGCGCGCACGACATTGCTGACCATCAGCGGAAATAGCAGCAGCAGCATCGCAATCGTCCGGCGCCGCACGGGCATCCGCGCGATCCTGTAGGCGACGGGATAGCCGATCAGGAGGCTCAGCAGCAGGATGATCGCGGCTGTGATCAGCGTGCGCCGAATGATGACGAGATAGAATGGGTCGGAGAAGACCTGCTCGTAATTGGCTAGGGTCCATTCGCTGTCATAAAGCTGGCTCGACGACGTGCCGTGCAGGCTGACATAGAAGAGGTACAGCAGCGGCCCGACAAAGAGCAGGACAGAGATTGCGAACGGAGGCGCGATCAGCCCCCAGCTCCACAGCGCGCGCTTCGCAATCACGACTGCAGATCCACCGGCGCGACGATCACGCCGCTCTCGGGCGCCCAGCCGCAGGAGACGGCACTGCCCGGCTGCCAGGCGCCCTGCCCCGGCGCGTCATTCTGGCGGTAGACGAGCACCGGGCCCGCTTCGCTCTCCAGGTAATAGTGCGTGCTCGAGCCGCGGTAGATGATCTCCCGCACCCGCGCCGCATGCGGGAACTCGCCGGGCGCGCCGATCCAGGTGCGCTCTGGCCGCACGGCGATGCGCACGCGCTCTCCGGCCGATCCTTCGTCGCGCGCCTGGACGCGCCAGCCCTTGATCTCGATCTCCGCGATCCCTTCGCGGCGCGCGACCACGCGTCCGTCAAAGAAGTTGCTGGCGCCGAGGAAGCCGGCGACGAATTCGGTGCGCGGCCGCTCGTAGATCTCGCGCGGCGCGCCTACCTGCTCCAGCCTGCCGTTGCGCATCACCGCGACGCGGTCGGAAAGGGTCAGCGCCTCCTCTTGATCATGCGTCACGAATACCGCCGTGATGCCGAGCCGCTGCTGAAGCTGCCGCAGCTCGACCTGCATCTCCTCGCGCAGCATCTTGTCGAGCGCGCCAAGCGGCTCATCGAGCAGCAGCACCGCCGGCTTGATGACGATCGCGCGCGCGAGCGCCACGCGCTGCTGCTGGCCGCCGGAGAGCTGGCGCGGGTAGCGGTCCGCATAGCCGCCGAGCTTCACCATATTGAGCGCCTCGGCAACCGCCTTGTCGCGCTCGGCGCGGGGAACGCGCCGCATGCGCAGTCCGAAGGCGATGTTGTCGCCGACGGTCAAGTGCGGGAACAGCGCATAACTCTGGAAGACGATGCTGATGTCGCGCTTGTAGGGGGGCACGTCGTTGACGCGGGTGCCGCGGATCAGCACCTCACCGCTGCTCGGCTGCTCGAATCCCGCGATCAGCCGCAAGGTTGTCGTTTTCCCGCAGCCGGATGGGCCGAGCAGCGAATAGATCGTGCCGCGCTCGATTGCCAGGCTGACCGAATCGACGGCCTTGACCGCGCCGTACTCCTTGCTGACGTTATCTAGCCTGACGTCGATGTCGCTCATTCCACCTCGGCCGGCGCCGCCTCGAATTGGGCGCAGCGGGCCCATGTCTCCATCAGGCATGTTCCGAGTTCGACCTCCATCAACGTCTGGCCCAGCGTCTTCTCTGCATTGCTGCGCGCGTGCGCCTCGATTGCCGCCCCAAGATGCGCCCAGAGCGTGCGCAGGCCGCGCCTATCCTCTGCCGAAAGTCGGTGCGCCTCGCGAATGAGCCGCGGCGCCGCGCGCTCGAGCCGCACGTCAAGACTCGCCACGACGTCGTCGACCAGCGGCGCCAACAAGTCATCCGCTGCGGCGCGCCGCGCGAGCTGGCCGCGCAGGCCGGCCGCGACGGCAGCGGCATCCGGCACGTCCGGACGCGCAGGCGAGACCGCTGGCATGCCCGCATCGCCGACAAGATCATGCACCGCGTTGAGCACGAGTCGGAAGCTCGGCGAGTCCGACGTCCGATAATGCCGCATCGTGTCGCGGAGGACAGGAAAGCCGCGGATCGGCAGGTATTTCCGCGCATAGCCATCGAGGGTGATGTACTTGCGCAGCAGATCGCCCATCTCCGGATGCGGCGAGAACAGGACGGCGCGGCCGCGCGGGCCGTCGGCGCGCAGGATCGCCGGGCGCCCGGCCATTGATCCCGCGAACTTCGCCTCGTCCAGCGGATTGTCGATGCCGAGCCGTCCTGGCGCCACCAGTGCTCTGAACGTGCCGGCCACCTCGATCCCGTCGCCAAGCTCTTCATAGAGAGGACCGTGGTAGTACGGCATATCGATGGTCGGCGGCAGCCCGAGCGCAAGCTGCCCCCGCTTCAGCGCGATCTCGACGATGCCGACTCCGCTCTGAAGATATTCGTGCGTGAAGCGCGGCTTCGCCCACGCCGTGCCGGTCCATCCCGGTCGCCCGGCGGAAAGATAGAAAGCGCCGCCGCACGAGCCGATCGCGCGCCCGCCCCGATCGAGGAATCGGCGGACCTGCGCGTCGGCGCCGGGCGCGCTCTCGGCCGCGTCGAGCCCCCAGGTCGCGAAGCCGCCCGGGATGACGAAGAGATTGGCGGCATCGAGCGCCCCCGCCGCAATCGCGCGACCATCGACCGGCACGTATGGCAGGCCCAGCCGCAGCAGACAGAGAGCGTAGTAGCCCCAATACGGATAGCCTGTCGCATCGCCGGTGAAGAGCGCGACCGCTGGTGCCGTCAGCCGCGTTGCGCCGGCCGGCAGCGTGCGGTCATAGGGCGAGACCGCAACGCCGAGCGCATGGAGCCTGGCGATCAGCTCCGGCGCCGCGTCGAACAGATAATCGCCGGGTTCGGCCGGGGCGGCCGGCGCGGTGAGCCACCACGCCTCCGCCCCGGCTGCCAGCAGCCGGTTGACGGCCAAGGCGACGTCGAACCCGTCGCCATTCGCGCGCCACGAGAGCAAATGCACCAGCGTGTCCCTTGCCTTGCGCTCAACCGCCGGCGACGACTCGGTTCCAGCGCTGCGTCCACTCGGCGCGCTTGTCGCTCATGAACTCGTGGTCGAGCGTCACGAGCCGGTTGAGCTGCTCCTGCGTGAACTGCGCGCGCTCCTGCAGGTCTGACGGCAGGCGCGAGAGCATGTCCTTATTCGTGCCAGGATAGTTGAAGACCTTCGTCACGAATGGCTGCACGTCCGGATCCATCGTGGCGTTGAGATAGCTCTCCGCCGCCTCGAGGTTCTTCGTGTTCTTGGCGATGCTGGTGCCGGAGATGTACGGGATGCCGCCCTCCTTCGGGTACACCCACTCGACCGGCGTCTTCCAGCCCTTCACGGTATAGGTCTGCGACTTGTAGAGCAGGCCGATCACCGCCTCTTCGTCGCGGAAGGCGTTCATGATCGAATCCGTGTCCTTGGCCCAGACCGGCTTAAGGTCAGCCATCTTCTTCAGCATCTCGAAGCCTGCGGCCTCGTCCTTCGGATCCTTGCCGGCCGCCATCGCGCCGATCGGGATGATGTAGGTGCCGATGGAGTGCGAGACCTCCGGCAGCACGATCCGGCCCTTGAATTCCGGCCGCCACAGATCGGCGAAGCTCGTCGGCGGATTCTTGACCAGCTTGGTGTTATAGGTGACGCCGATGGCCGAGAAGATCATCGGCACCCAGTAGTCGTTCCAGAACTGCGGGATCATGTTCCGCACGTGCCCCATGCGCGGCGAATCCTTGTTCAGCTTCTCGACCACGCCCTGCTTGATGGCGAGCGGCACCAGGCCATCATGGATCTGGACGAGATCCACCTTCTGGTCGTTCAGGCTGACCTTCAGTTTGGTGATGCGCTCGACCGGACTCGAGCTGCGGTCCTGCACGACCTTAATGCCGGTCGCTTTCTGGAACGCGGCGTCGACATTGTCGCGCATAGCGTCGCCCCACAATCCGCCCCAAGTCATAACTACGATCGACTCCGGCTTGCTCTGCGCCGAAGCCGGAAATGGCAGCGTACTGAAGGCCGACCCGACCGCGCCGGCACCCGCGAGTTTCAGAAGTTCACGCCGTTTCATCATGTCCACTCTCCCCGTCTGAAATGTCTGCCCACAAACCTACATCTTCGCCGAACGGACGCTTCCGCCTGGCATAAGCTTCCCTCTCGCGTGGCTCTTGGCCGGTGCCGCTTCCCTGAGCTGCCGGATCAGACCGTCGCGCACGTCGACGATGTGCTGCTCCAGCGCCGCCACCGCGCGCTGAATGCTGCGCGTGCGGCAGAACCGCAGGAGCTGCTTGTGCTCGCGATGCGCCTTGAGCTGGCCGCTGGTCAGCGAGATCTGCAGCCGGATATAGCGGTCCATGTTCTCGTTGATGCGCCGCAGGATGCGCAGCGTGGCGGCGCGCCCGGAAGGGGAATAGAGGGCGGCGTGGAAGTCCCAATTGAGCTCCCCCCAATTCTCGATCCTGCGGTTGGAGATCATCGCCTCGAGCGCCTGTTCGGCGCGGTCCAGGTCGCTTTCGCCCATCTCCGGGATGGCCAGCGACAGCAGCCAGGTTTCGAGGCGGATGCGCAGCTCGAACAACTCGACGATCTCGTCGGGCGAAAGCTTCGACACCACGGCACCACGATGCGATGCGATCGAGACGAAGCCCTCGGCTTCGAGCTGTCGCAACGCCTCGCGCACTGGGATTCGGCTGACGCCCAGCTCGGCGGCTAGCGCCTCCTGCCGCAGCTGCTGCCCTTCGGCGAGTGCGCCCGCCATGATGCGGCGGCGCAGCTCGTCGGCGACCAGGGTCACCGTCGTCTGCCGCTGGATCGCATTGCCTTGGGCCACTCCTTCGTCCCCTCTCCGATCTGTTGACCAGGAAGCCCTTGGCGCAGGGGTCGCGGTCCTCGATGAGGATCGTGTTAAGGCCGGTGATGCGCGCCCTGGCCGCCGGCATGAAAGCGCGATGTTGCCGACCGTCTTTCGGCGACGATCCTCCTTGCTGATCTTGCATATTGTATCCAATCGGTCAAATGGCTCAGCCCGTGGAGGTGCGGTTGCTAGTCTCGCCAGCATCCGGGCGCTGGCCTCGGAAGCCACCTATGACAGCATCGGTGCCCGCTGCATTGGGTGAATCGAACTTCAGAAGCACGCGCGGCAACCGCAAAGGAACCACGCTCGACATAGAACCCAGGCAACGGCAAGCCAGGATCCGTGGGGCTAGACCGGCCTGCGGGTAACGCCAGCCTACGTCTAATCGCCGACTAGGCGACCACTGAGACTGTCGATTCTTCCGCGCCTGGTCGCGGGCCTCTCCGTGCACATCACGCGGCGCCCAAGAATCACGCAACGCGCAACAGCAACACGTCGTAGGGAACCCGGACCGAGCCAGAATCCTAGCTGCAGTACAATGCGAGCAAGGCAGCGGCGCTCCGTCGTAATTAACCCAAAGCGGACTTCCGCAAGCTCAAATCGGGACCTGCAACCCCTATACCGACTCGCCTGTTCGCTGCGAAACCGCCTGATTACCAGCGTCCGGTGCAGCGCCAAGGTCGAAACCAGTATCGCGCGCGCAGATCGAGGCAGCGCGACGCACTGCGGCGAGATACTGCGGCGAGATAAAGGGCTGCTCTCCTAGCGGCACGTTAAGTGCCGCCTGCGCCCTCCTGAAACACACGTTGCGCTGTCCGAAACGCTTCCAGTCCAGTCGGAATTCCGCAGTAGACGGCCAGATGGCGCACCAACTCAATG
>DATAAP010000675.1:0-3063 GCA_036260035.1 Alphaproteobacteria bacterium
CATAGCACCGGGCCTCGCGGTCGTTCTGGTCGGCGAGAACCCGGCCAGCCAGGTGTACGTTCGAAATAAGACCAACCAAACCGCGGTCGCCGGCATGCGCGGACTCAAGCACACGCTGCCGGCCTCGACGAACACGCGCCAGCTCCTCGAGCTAATCGCGCAGCTCAACAGCGACGACGAGGTCGACGGCATCCTCGTGCAGCTGCCGCTGCCGCCGCAGGTCGACGCTGCGGCGATCCTCGACGCGATCGCGCCGGCGAAGGACGTCGACGGCTTCCACTACGTCAATGCCGGCAAGCTGTCGGTGGGGCGCGAGTCGCTCGTGCCATGCACGCCGATGGGCTGCGAGATGCTGATCCGCGACCGCGTGCCCGATCTCACGGGCCTCAACGCGGTGGTGCTCGGCCGCTCCAACATTGTCGGCAAGCCGATGGCGCAGCTGCTGCTGCGTGCCGACTGCACTGTCACGGTCGCGCATTCGAAGACGCGCGATCTGCCGGCGGTTTGCCGCAGCGCCGACATCCTGGTCGCCGCCGTCGGGCGGCCGCAGATGGTGCGCGGGGACTGGATCAAGCCGGGCGCCATCGTCATCGACGTTGGCATCAACCGCGTGCCCGCGGCCGAAGGCAAGACGCGCCTGGTCGGCGACGTCGCCTTCGACGAGGCGGTGCGCGTCGCCGGCGCCATAACGCCGGTGCCAGGCGGCGTCGGACCGATGACCGTCGCCTGCCTGCTCGGCAACACCCTGACCGCCTGCCGCCGACGCCGCGGCCTTCGCGATTAGCGGTCCGCCGCAGATGACACGCCCAAGCCGCATGGGCACAATGGGCCGATGCTAGACGCCTTCATCGGCCTGCTCACCGCGGCGGTCGCCTTCGTGGGCAGCCATTTCGTCCTCGCGGCGCCGCGCACGCGGGCGACCCTGGTGAAGCGCCTCGGAGCGCAGCAATTCACCGCGCTCTACTCGCTCGTGGCACTCGTGACGATCGTCGTTTTCGCGATCGCCTACAACGAAACGCCGTATGTCGAGCTGTGGCCCTCGACGCCGGCCCTGCGCTTGGTGCCGGTCATCGTCGTGCTGTTCTCGGCTTTCCTGATCCTGTGCGGCTTGACCCAGCGCAACCCGACCGCGGTCAACCAGAGTTTCGATCCGGCGGCGCGCGATCCGGCGCCAGGAATCCTGAAGGTGACTCGCCATCCGGTGATGTGGGGGATCGGGCTGTGGGCGCTGGCACACATCGTCGCGAACGGCGATCTCGCGGCGCTGATCTTCTTTGGCACGTTCGCCTTCCTGGCGCTGTTCGGCACGACGCAGATCGAGGCGAAGCGCCGCGCGCGCGAGCCCGATGGGTTCGCGCGCTTCGCCGAGGTCACGTCGAACGTGCCGCTGGTTGCGCTGCTCTCGACCAAGAAGCGCAATTTCTGGAAGACGGCATACAGCATCGATCCGCTCAAGACGGTATGGAACGAGATCGGTCTCTGGCGCGTCGCCGCAGCGCTCGCGCTCTACGTCGCGCTGGTTTTCCTGCATCCCTGGCTCACCGGTGTGGCGGTGCATTAGCGCGCTGCCGGCCTCATGCAGGACCACCAGCCATTCTCGGAGCCGGTCTCGCTGCGGGGTCCCCTCGCATGGTCGCTTGCCGATACCTTGTTCGATCGGCCGGCGCTGTGGGGGATCCTGCGCTTCTGGTTACCGTTGTCGCGCGCATGGGCAGCAGCACTGGAAAGCCGCGGCGACGTAGACCGTTTCGCCGCAGAAGCGCCGTTCGTCGGTTCGGTTCCGTCGGCATTGCAGAAGCGACTGGCGGGTTTCGAATCGGTCCGCCGCAGATCCGACGCCGCTGAGGACGAGTGGCTGCATGCAATGTTCGGAGCACCCGCCTGCAGAGATTTGGCGCAGATCAGCCGGCGCCGGGATCGAGCCGCGCTGCACCTCGCTGCACAGCGCCTCAGATTTCTTAATCTCGCACTGACGCGTCGGGTGCCGGCGGTTCGGTTCACCATTCCCAGCCACGCCGAGGTAGAGAGCGTTTACGGACCTGTCTTGCATGAGGCTTGGCGCGCCTACTTGCCACGCGAGACGCCGAGGGTCGAAGTCTCTCATCGAATCCCGGTGAAGTGCGGACACCGATATTGGCTGCGATTCGGATCGACGAGCGGCCGTATCCCGGGCCCCGTCTTCGCTAGGGTGCGCGAGCCGAGGGGCACCGCGAATCCCCACACTCTAATCGTCGCAAACGGAATCTGCGTCGAGTCGGATTTCGATGCCGCGCTCCCCGAACGCGCAGCAGCGCTCGGCAGGCGTGACATCCGGGTCCTCGAAATCGAAGCACCGTGGCACGGACGACGGCGCAAAGCCGGCTCGTATGCCGGTGAACCGCTGCTTGCGACGGCTCCGCTCGGGCCCGTCGATCTATTCTCGACGGCGGCGCAGGACCTCGGCGTTCTCGTGGACTGGTGTCGGCAGACGAGCAGCGGCAAGGTCGTCCTTACCGGCGCCAGCATGGGCAGCCTTGGCGTGATGCTGGCGGCGAGTCACTGCGGGCACTGGCCGCGCTCGATGCGACCGGATGCGGTCGTGCTGCTGACTGCCACGGATGATGTGGCCAGACTCGAGCAGGCGAGCGCTCTGACATCGGGCATCGAACTCAACGCAGCTCTTGCGGCGGCCGGCTGGACCGAAGAAGCGCTGGCGCGTTGGCATCCGCTCGTCGCCGCCGCCCCGACAGCGCCGCTGCCGCCCGAGGCGATCCTTATGGTGCTGGGCCGGCGCGACGCTGTGCTCCCGTTCACATCCGGCACGCGGCTGGCCGAACGATGGCGCCTTCCCGCCTACGGCATCTTCATCGCCGAAGGCGGGCATTTTTCAAGCCAGGGCGCGGCGCTGCTCGATCGGCGCCTCGCCGCACGCTTGGGGACCCTCTTGGGCGGCGCCTCCTAACGCAGCGCGACGTGAGCTGTCACTTTCCCCGCTTCGCCAGCCGCAGGCGGAGCGCGTTGAGCTTGATGAAGCCCTCGGCGTCGCGCTGGTTATAGGCGCCCTTGTCTTCCTCGAATGTCACG
>DATAAP010000676.1:0-2265 GCA_036260035.1 Alphaproteobacteria bacterium
AGCCGCGCCATCGCATTGGCCACCGCCGGTCCCACCCGCGGCACGCCGGGCTCGCCCACTCCAGTCGGCTTCTCGCCGGATGGCACGATACGCACCTCGACCTCCGGCATCTCATGGATGCGCAGCGACCGGTAGGCGTCGAAATTCGACTGCATCGGCTTACCCTGATCGAGGGACACCTCGGCAAACAGCACGTGTCCGAGACCGTAGCCGATGCCGCTCTCCATCTGCGCGCGGATCACGTCCGGATTGACGGCAACACCGCAATCGACCGCGCACCACACCTTGTGCACGCGCGGTCCCTCGCGGCCGCCGTCGGACACTTCCGCGATCTGTGCCACGTAGCTGTTGAAGCTCTCCACCACCGCAACGCCGCGCGCGCGGCCGTTCACCGGGCCCGGACCTTTCCACCCGGCAAGCTCTGCCACGGCGCGCAACACGCCCGCGGCGCGCGGCGCCTTCTCCATCAGCGCCAGACGACCGACGACGGGGTCCTGCCCAGTGGCTTCGAGCAGTTCGTCGATGAAGCACTCGACGGCATAGCCGGTATGGGTGTGCCCGACCGATCGCCACCACAGCGTCGGGACGCCGACGTCCGTCGTGTGCAAATCGCAGCGAAAATCCGCGACCTGGTACGGGATCTCCTTCGAGCCCTCGACCGAGGTGGCGTCAATGCCGTCCTTGATCAACATCTCGAACGGCGAGTTCTTGATAAATGACTGACCGACCACCGTGTTCGACCACGCGGCGATTCGGCCGTTGCGGATGCCGCCACGAAGACGATGCAGGAACAAGGGACGGTAGTAGCCGCCCTGGATGTCGTCCTCACGGGTCCAGACGAGCTTCACCGGGCGCTTGGGACCAATGGCTTTCGCCACTTCCGCAAGCTCCACGGCAAGCTGCATGTTCCACTGCGCGCGGCGGCCAAAGCTGCCACCGGCGAGCATGGTCTCCACCTGTACGCGCGTAGGCGGCAGGCCGAGCACCTTGGCGATCGCCTCATGGTCGCCGGTCTGGAGCTGACTGCCGAACCGCGCCACAGCGCTGGTTCCGTCCCAGCGCAGGAAGCCGTCGAGCGGCTCCATCGGCGCGTGGGCGAGATACGGAAACACGTACTCGGCTTCTAATACCCTGTCGGCCGATTTCAAGGCGGCTTCGACATCGCCGTGCGTGCCTGCAACGAGGCCAGGCTTACGAGCAAGCGCGCGATACTCCTCGACCAGTTGCTCGGTGCCGCGCTTTTCGGCGCCGCTTTCGTCCCAGGTAACCTTCAGCCGGGACCGGCCCTGCATCGCTGGGTAGGTCCCTTGCGCGTAGACCGCCACGCCAGACGAGACTTGCTTGACATCGACCACGCCCGGCGTCGCCAGCGCATCCTTGGCATCGAAGCTCGCGACCTTGCCGCCGAAGCGCGGCGGCCGCGCAACCATCACGGTCAGCATCTCCGGCTCGCGGATATCGATGGTGAACTGCGCAGTACCGTTCGTCTTCGCCGCGCTGTCGAGCTTCTTCACCGAGCCGTCGTCGCGCCCGATCAGGCGGAATGAGGACGGGCTCTTGAGCGGGACTTTCTCCGGGACTGGCAGCTTGGCCGCCGCATCCGCAAATTCGCCGAAGCGGCCTTCGCGCTTGGACGCCGCATGGCGGATGACGCCGCGCTCGACCGTGAGCTCGCCGACCGGCACCTTCCAGGCATTGGCGGCCGCCTGCACAAGCATCGCGCGCGCGGTTGCGCCGACCGTGCGCATTTGTTCGAACGAGTTGGCGATCGCGGTCGAGCCTCCGGTGCCCTGCATGCCGAAGGCGGAGTTCTTGTAGAGATCGGCATTGGCAACCGCGTGCTCGGCGCGCATCTGCGACCAGTCGGCATCGAGTTCCTCGGCGACGAGAGTGGCGAGACCGGTCCACGGGCCCTGGCCGAATTCGATGTGCTTGACGAGGACCGTGACGATATTGTCGCTGCCGATGCGCAGGAATGCATTGGGCGCGATGGCGGCCACAGCGCCAGCCTCGCCCTTGAACACCTGCGCGGCGCCTGATTGCGCCCGCGCCGCACCTGGCAGCGCGATCCCGAGCATCAATCCGCCCAGACCTTGCACGATGCTCCGCCGTGACAGCGCGGTGATGGCCATTGCTGGTTGCATGAACATGATCAGCCCTCCAGCGTCTTGGCGGCATCATGGATCGCGGCGCGGATGCGCACATAAGTGGCGCAGCGACAGATGTTGCCGTTCATGGCGAGATTGATGTCTTCATCGGTCGGCT
>DATAAP010000677.1:0-5634 GCA_036260035.1 Alphaproteobacteria bacterium
GGTCGGCGAGGTCGTCGGCGTGCTCCTCCTCCTTGGCGAGGATGTGCTCCATCATGCGGCGCGAGGTCGGGTCCTTGTCACCGAAGAACTCGATCATTTCGCGGTAGCTCTCGATCGCGATGCGCTCGGCGACCAGGTCCTTGCGGATCATGTCGATCAGCGAGCTGCCTTCCTTGTATTCGGAGTGGCTGCGCTGTACGAGCGTGGCCGGGTTCATATCGGGTTTGCCGCCAAGTTGCTTGATGCGCTCGGCGATCTGCTCGGCATGCTCCTGCTCCTCGCGAGCGTGCTCGGCGAACTCCTCGGCCACGGCGGTCGAATGGATGCCGGTCGCCATGTAGTAGTGGAACCTGTAGCGCAGCACGCAGACGATCTCGGTCGCCAGCGCCTCGTTGAGGACGCCGATCGCCCGCTCCTTGTCGAGGCCTTAATCCGGTGTCACCGGGCCGTCCTCGATCTTCTGCCGGGCGCGGTTGCGGATCTCCTGAATGTCGCTCAGGTAGCTCATCGTTATCCTCCTCAAGCAGGGCTGGCGAAGGCCCAACGGCCAAGCAGCCGCAGGGTTCCCCGGTCGGCTTGACCTTCCAGCGGCTGAAGCCTTGAGGGTGCGTTGGCTCGGATGACTGAGGCCACGCGATGATCACGCGAATGCTCGCCGCAGCCGTCGCTTTCCTTGCTGCGGCCGGCGCGCTCCGCGCCGAGACGGTGCCGCTGAAAGCCGTCTCGCATATCCACGGCATCGCGGTGGATCCTGCGGATCCGCAGCGGCTCTATCTCGCCACGCATCACGGGTTGTATCGCACGAAGCCAGGCGGCGCGGCCGAGCGCGTATCGAACCATCGCGACGACCTGATGGGATTCACGCCGCATCCCAGCGACCCGGGCACGTTCTATGCCAGCGGGCACCCCGAGCGCGGCGGCAATCTCGGCTTCATCGTCTCGACCGATGGCGGCGTGTCGTGGCGGCAGATCGCGGCGGGCGTGAAGGGGCCGGTCGATTTCCACCAGATGGATATCAGCCGCAGCGATCCGAATGTGATCTACGGTGCCTATGGCGGGCTGCAGCGCAGCGCTGATGGCGGCAAGAGCTGGAGGATGGTCGGGCCCGCGCCGCAGGGACTGATCGATCTCGCCGTGGCACCGGAGAATGCGGATGCGCTCTACGCGGCAACCCAGACCGGACTTCTGATCAGCCGCGATGCCGGGAGAAGCTGGGCGCCGGCGATGATCCTGAAGCGGCCGACGAGCATGGTCGAGAGCGCTGCGGACGGAAACGTCTATGCGTATGTCGTCGGCACCGGTCTGATGCGCCGCGATGGCGCGAACTGGACGACGCTCGGCGCGCTGCCGGGTGAGCGCTTCATTCTCTATTTCGCGGCGGCGAAGGACCGCTTCTACGCTGTCACGCAGCGCGGGGAGATCCTGGAGAGCCGCGACTCCGGCCGCAGCTGGCAGCCGTATGGCGGATAGGGCGCCGGCCCACGGCCGAAAAGCCATGGGCACTAGGTGTTCCCCGGCTAGCGCAGCGGCGCCTTGACCTGTGTCGTTGGCTCCGTGGCGCCCGCGAACGCGCGCCCGAAGAACTCCGCAAGCGCCAGGAACAGGCGCTTCTGGTTGGCGGGCTTGCTGATGCCGTGGCCTTCGTCATCGAACACTAGCGTCTCGTAGCGGATCCTCGCGGCATCCAGCGCCGCGCGCACCGCGCTGACGTTCTCCGGTGTCACGTTGGGATCGCGCGCACCCTGCACGATCAACAGCGCGCCCTTGATGTTCGCGACGAAATGGATGGGCGAGCGCTCGCGGTATCGGTCCGGCACCTGCGACGGAGAGCCGCCGAGCATCTCCTCGCTGTAGGGGCGCAGGTCGGGCCGCGTCGTCTCATAGTCGACGATGAGGTCGGTCATGCCGCAGATCGGCGCTGCCGCCGCCACGACGTCGCGCGGCCAGCGCGTGATCGCGCACCACGACGAGTAGCCGCCATAGGACGTGCCGGTGATGCCGACCTTACCCGGCCGTGCGATGCCGCGCGCGATCAGGTGCTCGATGCCAGCACGGATGTCGTCCTGCTCGGCGCCGCCCCAGTAGGTGCGCTTGATCGACTCGCGGAACGGCAGGCCGAAGCCGGTCGAGCCGCGGTAGTTCGGCTCGAGCACGTCGAAGCCTTGGGAGACGAAGAACTGCACCATGGCGCTGACGCGGTCCTCGCTGTGCGCCGTCGGGCCGCCATGCACGTGCACGATCAGGCCGCGCGAGGGCGATGCCGCGCGATAGAGCCAGCCCTGGATCGTCAGCCCATCGGGTGCCTTCCAGCGCACATCCTCGGCGGCGACGAAATCGGTTGGACGCAGCTTGGTGATCTCCCACAGCCGCGTCAGGCTCGTTGTCTCGATCGTGCGGTCGAGCCGCACGATATCGCGCGGCTGCTGCGCGCTGTAGACCGTGCCGATCCATTCGTCGCCGGTCCAACCGAGCGGCATGAAGACGCCGGGTCCGGCGCCAATCTCGGTCTCGGTGCCGAGATCGGGATCGATCAGCGACGCCTTTGGCCGCGCGCCGACGATCTCCACGGCGACGATCGAATCGATGCCACGCGGCGCGTAGGCATATTCGAGATTGCGGCGCGGATCGTCCATAAGCCAGCGGAAGGCCCCGGTCTCGCGGTGCCAGACGCCGAGCTTCTTGTGCGTCCTCGTCTCGGCGACGACGATGGCGCGCTTGCCGTCGCGCAGCCAGGTCGCGCGCACCTTCTGGTCGTCGCCGACATTGAAGACCTCGCGGTCGCCGCTGCCGTCGAGGGCGACGAGCCAGACCTGCTGCCCGGCTGGGTGCAGGTCCTTGCGCGTGTAGAGGATGTGCGTGCCCTGCTCGTTGAGCTGCGGGGCGCCCGTTCCGGCCTTCTTCGGCCGCGCGACGACGCGCCGCTCGCCCGACGCGATGTCGTGCGCGTAGACGAGATAGGGCTCGATCTCGTCGCCTGTCTCCGGGTCGCGGTTGGCGGCGTAGACGAGCGTGCGTCCGCCCGGCGCCAGCCTTCCGCCGCGCAGGAAGTAGTTCGGGTTGGCGTCGGTCAGCAGCCGCATCTCGAGCGGCTTGAAGATGTCAACGGCATAGAGCCGCTCGCGCTCGTCGCCGTCCTTGTCTTCGGAGATGATTAAGCTGCGGCTGTCGGCGCTCCACGAGACCACGGTGCTGTCCTGCGGCGTGTCGGTGAGGCGCGTCGGTGGTAGCAGCCCGTCCGTGGGTGCCACATAGACGTCCGCCGCCGGTCCGCGGCCGTACCATGTCCATGCGACGTGGCGCAGATCGGGCGACACGATCTCGCCGCCGAGTTTCGGCAGTGAGAGCAGCAGGTCGAGAAATTCGTCCGGCGTGAAGCGCATGGCAGTCGGTTCTTCCCCTCTACGCCGTGCGGCGGAAGGGGCGGTGGGCGGGCATCGCGCTGGTTGTTGCCCTTGCGCGATCATCAACCTAGCGCTCTATCCTGCATCGAATGTGTTGGCGGCGCCACCCCTCATCCTCCTCCCCATTTGGATGGCGGGCACGGTTTTCGAGCCTGGGTTCCTAATGCGCTTCCGTCATCTCCTTCGTGCGCATCTCCTGCGGGGTCGCGCACGCGTCACCCTGACGGGTGAGCTTGACCGTGATCTCGGCCCTGGAAGCGTGCGAGGTCGAGTTCGTTCTGGCATGGCTGCCGTTCGCCCTTGCCGCCCGCGATGGTGCTGGCGCCATATGCGAGATCGGCGCCTTCTGGCCGAGCTTGGCGCCGGCCTTGCGTGCGACGTGCTCGGGCATCAGCTCCGGCGTGCGCTTGACGGTCACCTCGCTGCCGGCGACCGAGCGCGCGCCCGCGGCAACCGCCCCTATTTTCTCGTGTGGCGTAAGTGCTGTGGTGAGGACGAGAATCCTCGTCATGGGGCTCCGTCTCGAAAGTTGCTAAGTGTCTTGTGGAACGGGCGGCCGCGCAGATGGATCCGGCGAGGCAGGCGTGGCTCGCCTATGGAGATAGGGCAACCAACCGCGCTCGCACGCCACGCTGCTGTCCTCGACTTAGCAGGCACTGCGACCTACATTGATCTGCCGGAGTTCGCCTCGGGGGACGGCGACCGTTTTGCAACGCGCCCGAACCTTGGAGGCACAGGAGGCACAATGACGAAGAGTCAGACGACGGACGTCGAACTGGACCGGGATGTTTTCCTGAGAAGCTTGATTCGGGAGCTTGCTGGCACGCTTGAGCAGGTGGTCGGCATCAAAGAGGCCGAAGGCTATATCAGTGTTGTCGGCACGTCGATCGGCAAGCAGATCAATGAAAAGTACAAGGCCGCGCTTAAGGCGCCGGCGCTGACGCGCCAGCAGATATCTGATGTGCTCGTCGATCTGAAGCGGCGTATCCAAGGCGACTTTTACGTCGTTGAGGAAAATGATGAGCGTATCGTTCTCGGCAATCGGGTCTGCCCGTTCGCGGAGAAGGTGATCGGCCGCCCTTCAATGTGCATGATGACCTCGAACGTCTTCGGGCATGTCGCCAGCGAGAATCTCGGCTATGCCAAGGTGTCGCTCGAGGAGACGATCGCGCGCGGCGCTGCCGGCTGCCGTGTGGTGATCTATCTCAAGCGCACCGAGGAGGCCCGCGCGGCCCCAGGGCGCGAGTATTATCGCAGAATACCCGCCGATGCCGCTGGTTGACTTCGAGCTGCTGACAAGCTCAGCGCCCGGAGCCGTTCTTCTGGTCACACCGACTGGCGAAATCGTCGCCTTCAATGCCGAAGCTCGAAACGAGTTTCCGGGCGTAACGGGTCGCAAGCTGATGCTGCTCACCACGGACGCGCCGGAACAGCTCCTTTCCTATCTGCGCGATTGTACCGGGCATGGCTCCGGCCTGCTCCGGGTCGTGCCAATGCGCACATTGGACGGCCTAGCCGATTATCGCTGCGTTGGAGCCCTGGCCCGACCGGCATGTGGAGGCGAGCCGCCGCTGATCGTATTGCGCCTTTCCCCAAAACGCATCGCGGACCACGGATTCGTCCTCCTCAATGAACAGGTCCGCCACCTCGACGCGGAACTGCATCAACGGATGCTGGCGCAGCAAAGCCTGGAGCGTGCTCTCAGGGACAAGGACCTGCTTCTGCGCGAGATACATCACCGCGTGAAGAACAATCTTCAGGTGATCGTCAGCATATTGTCGTTTCAGATCCGGCAGGAGGAGACGCTTTCTGCGCGACAGACATTGGAAAAGGCGAGAAGGCGGATCCATGCCATGGGCGCAGTCCAGACGGTGCTTTACCGGTCGCCGCATGTCGATGCCATCGACGCGGCAGACCTGCTGAAGGAGTTGAGCTCCGGCCTGTGGGACTCGATCGGCCCTCCGAACGTGAAGCTCGAACTGGCGGTCGATTCCGAGCTGCTCGGCGCCGACGTCGCTTCAGCTCTGGGCGTGATCGCCAACGAGCTCGTGACCAATGCGCTGAAGCATGCTTTTCCGGACCAGCGCCCGGGAACGGTGCGCATCGCGTTCCGCCGCGGGCGGGAGGACCGGCTGGTCTTCTCCATTCAGGACAACGGCGTCGGCTTCGATCCCGTGAGGTTGGGCACCGGCCTGGGGCTCAACTTCGTCGAGGCGATGGCATCAAATATCGG
>DATAAP010000678.1:0-2250 GCA_036260035.1 Alphaproteobacteria bacterium
CGAGCCAGAAAGACCTTTCGGCCCTGCTCAGCATTGTCTGGGTCACGCCGGAGATGGACCGCCTGTTCATGGAAGGGCCGTCCGCACGACGTCGCTTCCTCGACCGCCTCGTCTTCGGCTTCGATCCGGAGCATGCCGGCCGCGTCGCCGCCTATGAGCATGTGATGCGCGAGCGGGCGCGCCTACTCGCCGAGGGCAGCACGGACACGGCCTGGCTCGACGCCTTGGAGGATGGCATGGCGCGGCACGGCACCGCCGTCGCTGTCGCGCGCGCGCAGACTGTGGCGCGGCTGGATCACGCGGCGGCCGAAGGCGTGGGGCCGTTCCCGGCGGCGCAGGCCGCGATGAGCGGCGAGCTCGACCAGTGGCTGGCGGAAATGCCGGCGCTGGCGGCGGAGGACCGCCTGCGCGAGACGCTGCGCGCCGGACGCGCGCATGATGCGCAGATCGGCGGCGCCATCGCCGGGCCGCACCGCGCCGATCTGGCCGTGCGCTTCGTCGCCAAGAACCGGCCGGCGCATGAATGCTCGACCGGCGAGCAGAAGGCGCTGCTGCTGTCGCTCATTCTTGCCGTCGCGCGCGAGCTGTGCCACGAGCGCGGCGAGCCGCCGGTGCTGCTGCTCGACGAGGTCGTTGCCCATCTCGACGGCGCCCGCCGTGCCGCGTTGTTCGACGAGCTGTCGGCCCTGGGCGTGCAAGCCTGGCTCACCGGCACGGACGACGAGCTTTTCGCGGGTCTGCGCGGGCGGGCCCAATTCTTCCGCGTCCTCGACGCAACACTGACACCACGATGACACAGAGCCCTGACAATATGAGTGAGAAGACCGGCGCCGAGGAATACGGCGCGGAATCGATCAAGGTCCTGCGCGGGCTGGATGCCGTACGCAAGCGTCCCGGCATGTATATCGGCGACACCGATGACGGCTCGGGCCTGCACCACATGGTCTACGAGGTCGTCGACAATTCGATCGACGAGGCGCTGGCCGGATTCTGCACTCAGGTCGACGTGACCCTAAACGCCGACGGCTCGGTGACCGTCGCCGATAACGGCCGCGGCATCCCCACAGAGATTCACAAGGAAGAAGGGGTATCGGCCGCCGAGGTCATCATGACCCAGCTGCACGCCGGCGGTAAGTTTGACCAGAACTCCTACAAGGTCTCTGGCGGCCTGCACGGCGTCGGCGTGTCGGTGGTGAATGCGCTTTCCGAGGTGCTCGAGCTGACGATCTGGCGCGGCGGCAAGGAGCACTTCATGCGCTTCAAGCATGGCGAGCCCGAGGCGCCGCTCGCCGAGAAGGGCGATGCCAAGGACCGCCGCGGCACGCAGGTGCGCTTCCTGCCCTCGCGCGCGACCTTCACCAAGACCGAGTTCGATTTCGACACGCTCGAGCACCGTCTGCGCGAGCTCGCCTTCCTCAATTCCGGTGTGAAGCTGGTGTTGTCCGACAAGCGCGGCGTGGAGGCCAAGACCGTCGAGCTGCACTACGAGGGCGGCATCGAGGCGTTCGTGAAGTATCTCGACCGCTCGAAGGTGGCGCTGCATCCTGCCATCTCGATGGTTGGGCAGCGCGACGGCGTCACCGTCGAGGTGTCGATGGAATGGACCGACGCCTATCACGAGACGATGCTGTGCTTCACCAACAACATCCCGCAGAAGGACGGCGGCACGCATCTCGCCGGCTTCCGCGCGGCACTGACGCGCACCATCAACAACATCGCCAATGAGACCGGCATCGCGAAGAAGGAGAAGATCACGCTGACGGGCGATGACGCGCGGGAGGGGCTCACCTGCGTGCTGTCGGTCAAGGTGCCCGATCCGAAATTCTCCTCGCAGACGAAGGACAAGCTGGTCTCGTCCGAGGTGCGGCCGATCGTCGAGCAGATCGTCGGCGACAAGCTGACGCAATGGTTCGAGGAGCATCCGGCCGACGCCAAGCGCGTCGTCACCAAGGTGGTCGAGGCCGCGACCGCGCGCGAAGCGGCGCGCAAGGCGCGCGAGCTGACCCGCCGCAAGGGCGCGCTCGACATGGCGTCCTTGCCCGGCAAGCTCGCAGACTGCCAGGAGCGCGACCCGGAGAAATCCGAGCTCTTCATCGTCGAGGGTGATTCCGCCGGCGGCTCGGCCAAGCAGGGACGCAACCGGCTGTTCCAGGCGATCCTGCCGATCTCGGCCGAGGACAGCATCTTGTCGAAGCGCGCACGCTCCACGTTCAGGATCTTGCCGCGGATCGGCAGGATCGCCTGGAACAG
>DATAAP010000679.1:0-2254 GCA_036260035.1 Alphaproteobacteria bacterium
TCTACACCAACGAGCGGCTGTCCGACCAGCGTGATCCGGTACAGCTGGCGATCGAAATCGGATTGGAAGATGTCGGTCGGCGCCAAGTGCGAGGTCGAGCGGTTGTCCCAGAACGCGATGTCGCCGGCATTCCACTTGAAGCGGACCGTGTATTCCGGCCGCGTCACGTGCTCCCATATCAGTTCGAGCAGCTTCTGGCCTTCCCGTGGAGTCAGCCCGACGATCGACTTGATGTAGGAGGGGCTCGCGAACAGCACGCGCTCGCCGGTCTCGGCGTGCACCGTCACGAGCGGATGCTCGCTGGCCAGCGGGCGGCGCTTGATGCTCTCGTTGTACTGCTGCCCGGGTTTGGGGTTCGCACGCGCGACGTTGGCGTGAACCGCGCGCAGCGTGTCGACAAAGCCGCGCATCGTCGGCGACAGCCCCTGATAGGCGGCAACGAGGTTGGTCCAGAACGTGTCGCCGCCATAGGGCGGGATCGTCACGCCGCGCAGGATCGAGGCGAAAGGCGGGTTGACCGCCGCCGTAACGTCGGTGTGCCAGCCCGACCACGGCGTCACCATCATCGCTTCCCGGTTCTCGTTGGCGGTGCGGTTCTTGGCCACCGAGTAGACCTCGGGATAGCCCTCGACGTGGCCGAACACCGCATGCCCGATGGTCGGCTCGCCGAACTGGCGCGCCATCGCGACATGCTGAGCGTGATCGAGGTTTTGGCCGCGGAAGAATACCACCTTCCATTTCAGGAAGGCGTCACGCACTTCCTTCACTTGTTCCGGCGGCAAGGGCTTGCTGAGATCGACGCCGCGGATTTCCGCGCCGATATGCAGCGTCAGCGGGACGACCTCGACATAGGTGTTCGTACCGGTGCCTTGCTGTGCTGACATTTCCTTCCCTCCACCCAAGATTAGCTGCCGCCCCGTCAAGCCGCCGCCAGCATTAATCCGGAGCGATGCGGTGCACGTGCGCAGCGGCGCCCCTTTCATTATTCTCTTCGGACTGCCCGCAGCAAGGAAAGAGCGGCGCTCCGCGGCGAAGAAACCCGATCAGAACGGATCGGCCGACGCGATGAGGCGCCGAAGGAACGAGCCGCCAAATTCAATCAGGGGAAGGCCGCCATGCCCAACGATCTTACCGCGATGCCAACCGAACTGCATTGGCTGACGATCGCCGATGCCGCCCGCCTAATCGAGACCCGCCGGCTGTCGCCGGTCGAGCTGACCGATGCGTTGCTGGCGCGCATCGAGGCGCTCGACCCTCAGCTCAACGCTTTTTGCTACCGACGCCAGAAAAGGCGCGCGAGCAGGCGAAAGCGGCGGAGCGCGAGATTACGGCGGGGGGTATCGCGGCCTGCTGCACGGCATACCGTTCGGGCTCAAGGACATTTATGCAACCGCCGGGATCCGCACGACGAGCCATTCGAAAATCTGCGAGAACCTCGTCCCGACTGAGGACGCCACGACCGTATCGAAGCTCTACCAGGCCGGCGGGGTGCTGCTGGGCAAGCTCGCGACGCATGAATTCGCGCATGGTGGACCTTCGTTCGATCTGCCGTGGCCGCCGGCGCGCAATCCGTGGAACCGCGATCATTTCACCGGCGGCTCGTCGAGCGGCGCCGGAGCGGCGGTCGCGGCCGGCTTTGTTCCCGGGGCGCTCGGCTCCGACACCGGCGGGTCGATCCGCGGCCCGGCGGCGCTGTGCGGCATCGTGGGCCTAAAGCCGACATATGGTTTGGTCAGTCGTGCCGGCGTCTATGCCAACTCATTCACCTTCGATCACGCCGGCCCGATGACGTGGACGGTCGAAGATTGCGCGATCATGCTGCAGGCGATCGCCGGGCACGATCCAAAGGATCCGGCAAGCGCCAACGGCCCGATCCCGGACTACCGGGCGGCGCTGACCGGCGATATCCGCGGCTTGCGGTTAGGCATCATTCGGCATCTGTACGAAGACGACATGACCGTCGCACCCGAGGTGCGGGCGGGGCTTGACGAAGCTTACGCGGTGTTTCGCTCGCTCGGCGCGGTTCTTGAAGACGTCCGCATCCGCCCGGCGGCCGACTACTACGCCGTCAAGATCACTATTGCCGAAAGCGAGCAATACGCAATCCACGAGGAGGAGCTGCGCACCCGCCCCGGCGATTTCGGCGCCGACTTCCTGGGCCGCGCGCTGCCGGCGGTGCTCTACAGCGGTACGGATTACGTTGAGGCGCAGCGCGAGCGGCGGCTGATGTTGGCCGAGATGGCGCCAATCTACC
>DATAAP010000680.1:0-5022 GCA_036260035.1 Alphaproteobacteria bacterium
TCGCGCAGGCAGTCGGCGAGATTGAACGCGCCGTTTGCCGCGCCCGCCAGCGCATTCGCCTGCTTCGGGGCGCCAGGTACGAATGTCGCGCGGTCGGCGTCGTAGCGCACCTTGCCACCCGATTGCGAATGCAGGTGCACGGTCGGCGCCCAGCCGCCGGACACCCCCAGCACGTCGCACGCGATCGTACGTGTGGCTTCGCCGCCCACGGGCGACACCACGATCGCCTCGACGCCGCGGCGGCCGACTGCCCGGCGTACGACATGGAAGGTCAGCACCTCGATGCCGGCGCGGCGCACGGAGTCGACGAGATGGCTTGGCGGTGCCGGGCGGGAGTCGACAAGGCATGCGACCGAGATGCCGCTGCGCCACAAGTCGATCACCGCCGCGTAGGCGCTGTCGTTATTGGTGAAGAAGGCCGCGCGCTGGCCGGCACGCACCGCGAACTCGTTGGCATAACGGCGCAGCGCCGAGGCGAGTATGACGCCGGGCAGATCGTTGTTCGCGAAGACGAGCGGCCGCTCAATGGCGCCGGTCGCCAGCACGACTCGCTTCGCGCGCACCAACCAAAGTACCTGACGCGGATCGTGCGCCGACGGTTCTGCAACATGATCCGCGACGCGCTCGACGAGCCCGACCACATTGTGGTCGAAGTAGCCGAACGCGGTCGTGCGCGGCAGGATTCGCACGTCCGGCATGCTAGCAAGCGCGTCGATCTCCCGGTCTGCCCACGCAACGGTCGAAAGCCCGTCGATCGTGCCAGTCTCGAAGCGCAGCGCGCCGCCAAGCGCAGCGTGCTCCTCGGCAAGGATGACACGCCCGCCTGCGCGCGCGGCTGCGAGCGCCGCAGACAGCCCGGCAGGTCCGCTGCCGACCACCAGCACGTCGCAATGGGCGTTCCGATGCGCATAGCGGTCCGGGTCGGGCAGCTTCGCGCCCTCGCCCATGCCGGCCGCCTTGCGGATGAAGCGCTCGTAGGTCATCCATAGCGAGGCGGGCCACATGAAGGTCTTGTAGTAGAAGCCGGCCGGGAACAGCGGCGAGAGCACGCTGGCCAGTCCCATTACATCGAATTCGAGCGACGGCCAGCGGTTCTGGCTTTCGGCCACCAGCCCGTCGAACAGCTCGACCATCGTCGCGCGAGTGTTCGGCTCGGCGCGCGCGCCGTCGCGGAGACGCACCAGCGCGTTCGGCTCCTCCGGCCCTGCGGAGTAGATGCCGCGCTTGCGATGGTACTTGAAGCTGCGGCCGACAAGGCGCACGCCGTTGGCGAGCAGCGCCGAAGCGAGTGTGTCCCCTGGATGGCCTTCGTAAGGACGCCCGTCGAACGTGAAGCGCAGTGTGCGGCCGCGATCGATGCGGCCGCCGCTCGGCAAGCGGTGCGGTTGCGCGCTCATGCCTTCTCCGCAGGCAGGCGCGTGGAACTGATCGCGTGGGTCAGTGTGTCGCGCGTCACCGCGATCCACGCACGGCAGCCCTGCACGTGCTGCCACAGCTCTTCATGGGCGCCGCGCGGGTTATCGCGCAGGTAGACGAAATCCACCCAGGCGTCGAGCGGCGCGCTGTCGGCCGGGCGCCGCACGGTCGCGTCACCGCCGTAGCTGAACTCCGTGTGGTCGCGCGGGCCGCAATGAGGACAATGGATGATCAGCATCAGTGCGCCCCCGGCACCGGGCCGGCTCCCTTCTCGTCGATCACCGCGCCACGCGCAAAGCGCTCCAGCGTGAAGGAGGCGTTGAGCTTATGCGGGCGGTCATTGGCGATGGTGTCGGCGAACACCCAGCCGGAGCCGGGCGTCGCCTTGAAGCCGCCGTAGCACCAGCCGCCGTTGATGTAGAACCCCTCGATCGGCGTCTTGCAGATGATCGGGCTGCCGTCCATCGTCATGTCCATGACGCCGCCCCACATGCGCATGAGCCGCAGGCGGCGGAAGCTCGGGAACATGGCGAGGCCGCAGCTCACGGCATGTTCGATCGCCGGCATGTTCCCGCGCTGCGCGTAGCTGTTGTAGAAGTCGAGATCGCCGCCCATCACCAGCTCGCCCTTGTCGCTCTGACTCACATAGAAATGGCCGGCGCCGAAGGTCACCACCGTGTCGAGGATCGGCTTGACCGGCTCGCTGACGAAGGCCTGCAGGACATGGCTTTCGATCGGCAGCCGTAGCCCGGCCATCGCCGCGACATGGCCGGAATGGCCGGCGACGGCGATGCCGACCTTCTTGGCTCCGATGAAGCCGCGCGCCGTCTCGACGCCCATGACGCGGCCGCGCTCGATGCGGAATCCGGTCACCTCACAGTTCTGGATGATGTCGACGCCGCGGCTGTCCGCCGCCCGGGCGAAGCCCCAAGCAACCGCGTCGTGACGCGCCGTGCCGCCGCGACGCTGCAGCAGGCCACCGACGATCGGAAACCGCATACCGTCCGAGCAATCGAGCAGAGGCACCATCCGCTGCACAGCGTCGCGATCAAGCCACTCGGCATCGATGCCATTGAGGCGCATTGCGTTGCCGCGGCGGAAGTAGGTATCCCGCTGCGTATCCGAATGGGCGAGGTTGATGACGCCGCGCGGACTGAACATCACGTTGTAGTTCAGGTCCTGGGAGAGGCCTTCCCACAGCTTGAGCGACCATTCGTAGAAATGGGCGTTCGGCTCCAGCAGGTAATTGGAGCGCACGATAGTCGTGTTGCGGCCGGTGTTGCCGCCGCCGAGCCAGCCCTTCTCCAGCACCGCGACATTGGTGATGCCGTGGTTCTTGGCAAGATAGTAGGCTGTCGCAAGGCCGTGCCCGCCGCCGCCGACGATGACTACGTCGTAGGAAGGCTTGGGCTGGGGACTGCGCCAGGCCTGCGGCCAATCCGCGTGGCCGGACAGCGCGTTACGCGCCAGGGCAAAGACCGAGTATTTCATCCGCATATCGGAAGCGACGGCCGCAGTCTGTCCCCGAGCCTGCCGCGCGTCCATGCGCGCAAGCACAGCATCAGGCATTGTCACGCCTTTCATTAGAAATCTTGATACTATGCTGCTACCCGATGGCAGCGCCCCGGACCCCGTCTACAGTGATGAAGGCCGCGATCCGACGCCCGGGCCCGCCCGTCGTTGGAGGCAGAGGATGTCGCGATCGACCGTAGATCTGATGGCTCTCAAGGTGTTCCTGAAGGTGGGCACGACCGGCAATATGACGGCCGCGGCACAGGCGCTGGGGATGACCCAATCGGGCGTGTCGCAGGTCATACAGCAGCTCGAATCAGAACTGGGCGTGATACTCCTCGACCGCACGCGCCGCCCGCTGCGGCTCACCGCCGCTGGCTCGATCCTCGCCCGCCGCGCCGAGCGCCTTGTCGAGGAAGCCGACCATCTGCCCGCCGCCGTACGCGAGGCCTCGCTGGTCCCCGAAATCCGCGTCGGGCTCGTCGACTCGTTCGCGGGCACGGTGGGGCCGCACCTTATCCGCCCGTTCATGGAGCGCGTCTCTACCATCACCATCTGGGCCGGACTGACGCCGCCGCTGAGCCAGGCCTTGCTCAACCGCCAAGTCGACGTGATCGTCGCCTCGGAGGCGATGGACGACGTCGATTCCGTCCGCCGCGATTCCCTGCTCAGGGAATCGTTCGTGCTGGCGCTGCCGAAAACACACCGCCTCAGCCGCAATGAAATGAGTCTGGAGACGCTCGCCGAGCGGTTGCCGCTGATCCGCTACAGCGCGCGCTCTGCGATCGGCATCCAGGTCGACCGCCATCTGCGCCGCTTGGGCATCGCCGCGCCGCGCCGCGTCGAACTCGACTCGTCCGACACGTTGTTCGCGATGGTCGCGGCCGGAGTCGGGTGGGCGATCACGACGCCGCTCTGCGTGCTGCACGGCCGGCCCGATCCCGCAGCGGTGCGCATCGAGCGCCTGCCCGGGCCCGGCTTCACACGAAACCTGACGATGATCGCGCGCGAAGGCGAGTATGAGCAGCTTATCGACCGGCTGGCGACGACGGCGCGCGCGGCGCTGCGCGAATCCTGCCTGCCGGCGATGCAAAGACTGATTCCTTGGCTCGATGACGAGATCGTCATCCAATAGCCGTTCCGAATGCGGCATGCCGCGGGCCTCACGCGGCAGCCGGCACTTGTCCATCTGAGGTGGGGAGGTCGGAGATGTTGAAGAGACTGAGCACACTGGCGGCTAGCATCGCGCTCGCAACGGGTCTGATCGCGGCGCCTGCGTTCGCGCAAGACACGATGGAGAAGATCAAGCAGCGCGGCACGATCGTGGTCGGCGTCAAGAACGACTACAAGCCGTGGGGCTACCTCGATCCGTCCGGCAAGATCGTCGGCATGGAGATCGACCTGGTGAACGACGTCGCCAGCAGACTCGGCGTCAAGGTCGAGATGGTTCCCGTAATCGCCGCGAACCGCATGGAGTTCCTGAACCAGGGCCGCATCGACATGATCCTCGCGACAATGGGCGACACCGCCGACCGTCGCAAGGTCATCGGCATGGTCGAGCCGAATTACTACGCCGGTGGCACCAACGTATTGGCGCCGAAATCGGCGAACCTCAAGCAGTGGAGCGATCTCAAGGGACGCAAGGTCTGCGCGGTGCAGGGCGCCTACTACAACCGGCGCGTCAGCCAGCTTTATTCGCCCGACCTCATCGTCTTCCCCGCGGTGCCGGAGGCGCTCAATGCATTGCAAGGCGGCAACTGCATCGCCTTCTTGTTCGACAACACGCTCATCGAGTCCACGCTCGCGGGCGGCGATCCGAAATGGAACGGATACGAGATGCCGCTGCCGAGCGAGGATCCGCAGCTCTGGGCGATCGGCATTCGTCAGGCCGATCTGAACGCTCCGTTCGGCGAGTTCCTGAAGAAGACCAGCATCGAGTGGCACAAATCCGGCAAGCTGCTCGAGCTCGAGAAAAAATGGGGCATCAAGGAGAATCCCTATCTCAAGGAGATGAACCAGAAGCTCAAGAACAGCTGATCCTGCGCTGGGGGCGGAGCGGCACGCTCCGCCCCCAGCCTTCGCGGCGGGACTCAT
>DATAAP010000681.1:0-3139 GCA_036260035.1 Alphaproteobacteria bacterium
ACCGATTATGCGCTCGCGGAACCTGCCGCAGCACGGCTCCGTTTGACTGCTGCCAAGTTTGGTAAGGAGGAACGCTGAGGTGTTCAGGGTTCTGGGATGGGTGTTCGGCATCGCTTTCCTGATCGTGCTTGCGATCGACGCTGTGGCTGTCCGTGAAGGTATTGCCATCGAGGAAGATGTCGCGCGCGACGGCACGGCCTTCGGCGCCGGCGAACAGGTACCAACCGAAACCCGCGGTCGGATTGAAGAAATCAGTGCCGGGCAGGGACGGGCGGACGCGCGGCGGCCCGTAGTCCGACGGCAGGTCCCAGCCGAAGCGGAACGCTGCCCCTGCTGCCGCGAACGTGTACACATTGCCGAGCGCGAAGCCGGCATGCGGCGTGAGATCGATGCCGAGCGTGTTCGGCGTCACCTCGAGCAGTCCGCGCCAGCGCCGTTCGTAGTACAGCACTGCGCCGATTTCGTTGTCGAGCTGGTTGTCCCAGCCGCGCGATTCGTGGCTGCCTATGGCGCGATGGACGTTGTTCTGCACCCATTCGCCCTGCGCTTTGGGCCCGATGACGCCAACCTGCAGCTCGTAATTGTCCAGAGTCCGGCCGGTGTCCGCAGTCAACGAGACGGCGCCGTAGAGCCAGCCCGCATACGGTCGGTCGTCGACGATGAGGTCGCGCCGGCTCTCGTCCTCCGGCGTGAAAATGCTTTGGCCAACGGCGAGTCCGTAGCGGCGCCGGCTGCCAATCGGGAAGAACGGGAGCTGATCGCCGATCCAGCGGATCCAGCTGGGAACGTTCTCGCCTGATTGCCAAGCGAGGCGCAGTCCATTCGTGTAGTCGCGATCGGCGTCGTAGAGGGCGTCGTTCTCGATGAGAAGCGTGAACGTGCCCTTCTCATCCAGCGGCCGCGTGTCCTGCGCCAGCGCGTCCGACGCAGTCAGCGCGAGAATAGCCGCGAAGCTTGGCAGTAACTTTCTCACGGCCCAGTAGAACCCCTACGCGCGAGATCGCGCAAGCGCCGGTTGCCGGTGCACGCGATCGCCTTCAGGTTCGACCTGGCGCGGCATAACCCGCCGTTGCATCATCGATCACGAGCACCCAGTCGCGTCCCCGCGGAGTCGTGAAGCGCAGCGTGTTCGCGCGGGCGAACGTGCCGATGCGCCGCGCACTGCCTTCGCTCGGATCATACCACCAAGCGACGAGCCGCTCGCCGGCGAGACGGCTTGCATCGATGGAAACAGTGCGCCCGCCGCCAGGGATATAGATCATCGCGTAACGACCGGCGGCATCGCGGGTCGCTTGCACGTGATCGGGGACGCCGCAGGGGATCGGACCCGGCTTGCACCGGCTCGTGTCGCCCGCGGCGCGCTCCTCAACGATCAGGTCCTGGTCGGGAATGCGGCGCAGCATCGGTCGCGATTCGATGAGGCGGCGGAGGTGAACCATTGTTGTCCCGCCCTCCCAATTGAGCGCGTCCTTCCAACCCATTTGGAAATATGGAATCGGCTCCGCGCCATAGGTATGCCCGAACCCGCCGGCGAAGACCGACCAATAGGCCCGCCGCCGCACGCCGAATCCATCCCAGGCCGGCTTGTCGCCGATGGCAGGGTGCTCGTAGGTCGCTTCGCCATCGATCACCGGCTTAGTGGGGGTCTTGCGGTAGTCGGACTCGATTAGCCGCCAGCTCGCCGCACCTTCGGTGTAGTTGCCGCCTTGGCCGGTCTGGACCATGTTGAAATCGAGGAAGGCGTCCGCGTGATAGAAGGTCGAGGGCGTCTGCAGCCGGGGCGGCGCCCAGCTGCCATGCACAGTGATCAGGTTACGACCTTCCGAGCCTGCGCGCAGGCCTTCGCCAAGCGCCCGCCAGATCGCAAGGCTCGCCTCGTCGTGGCGATCGATGGCGTACTCGCCGGCAACGATCCAGACCACATTGGTCCGGCCGCGATAGCGCGCGCCGAGCCACATGCCGTAGCGCCGCGCGCCCTCCGGCCCGTCGAACGCGTTGAAGCCGTGACCCCAGATGACCACTAACGCGCTGTAAAGGCCGCGCCGCGCGGTCGCCGCGACGATGCGGTCGATATGTGCGAAGAACGCCTCATTGGGATTGGCGGGATCGTCGTTGGCGGTGCCGCGATAGTCGGCCGAGTCGCGGCTCAGGATCGGCCCCTGGATGACGTTGAAGCCTTGTGCCTTGCGCGTGTCGAGATAGAAGGCGAGGTCGCGCGGCGGCAGAAGCTGCAGGCGCCACGCGGTGTCGCCGAGCCAGAAGAACGGCTTTCCGTCCGACGTGACGAGAAAGCGGCCGGTCTCGCTCACCTGCAGCGGACGCGGCGTGCGCGTCTCCGCCGCCGAACCATCGGCAGAGTAGAGCATCAATGCCATCAGCGGCAGGAATGCGTGTAAGAGCCGCACGGCGCCCTCCTTTGCACAGCCTCCAGTCTATCCACGGCACTATGGCAACGGAGCTGTCGATTTCGTGGTGGGCGCCCGGTTATCCTGTCGCGCTCGCTCACGTCTCGACCAGCATGTCCCGAACTCCCGAAAAGCTATGCGAAGTGACCAAGGCCCAGGCTCGGCGCATCTGGCTGCGCGCGCAAGGGCTGGATCGTGCCGCGCCGTTCGGCGTTGGGCCGGCAGCCACGCCTGCGACGGTTGAGCGTCTGGGATACGTGCAGATCGACACGATCAACGTCATCGAACGCTGCCATCACCACATCCTGTTCTCGCGCATTCCCGACTATCGGCGCGAGCACCTGCGGCAGGCGCAGACGGTCGACAAGACCGTCTTCGAATACTGGACGCATGCGCTCGCCTACGTGCCGACGAAGGACTTCCGTTACTTCATGGGCGCCATGCGGCACTATCGCCGCGCGCCGCCGCGCTGGTTCGCCAACGTGAAGCCGGCGGACCGGCGCAAGGTGCTGCGGCGCATTCGCGAGAACGGACCGCTGTCGATCCGCGACATCGACGACGACGTGCTCGTCGACAAAGAGCACCCCTGGGCCAGCCGCAAGCCCTCGAAGCGCGCCCTGCAGCTCGCCTTCTTTAGAGGCGAGCTGACCGTCAGGGAGCGCGCGGGGATGCTCAAGACTTACGAGCTGAGCGAGCGGCATTTCCGCTGGGAGAGCCCGCCGCAGGCGGCGACC
>DATAAP010000682.1:0-6218 GCA_036260035.1 Alphaproteobacteria bacterium
AGTCGGCATGGCGCTCGCGGAGCGGCTGCTCGCGGCACGCTTCGGCGACGTGGTCGACCACTACACCTATGTCATCGCCGGCGACGGCTGTCTCATGGAAGGCATCAGCCATGAGGCGATCTCGCTGGCCGGCCATCTGCGCCTCAACAAGCTGATCGTGCTGTTCGACGACAACCAGATCTCGATCGACGGCCCAACCTCGCTCAGCGTCTCGGACGACCAGGTGGCGCGCTTCCGCGCCTGCGGATGGAACGCCGTCGCGATCGACGGCCACGATCCGGAAGCGATCGCTGCGGCCATCGAGGCGGCGCAGAAATCCGACAAGCCGACGATGATCGCCTGCCGCAGCACGATCGCCTACGGCGCCCCGACGAAGGCGGGCACCGCCGCCTCGCACGGCGCGCCGCTAGGCGCCGCGGAGATCGCCGGGGCGCGTCAGCGGCTGGGCTGGTCCGCAGCTGCATTCGAAGTGCCTGCGCCGATCCTGGAGCGCTGGCGTGCGGCGGGGACGCGCGGCGCCTCCGTCCGCGCCGCGTGGCAGCGCAAGCTGGAAAAGCTGCCGGCCGAGCAGCGCGCCGAGTTCCGCCGCCTCATGGCGCGCAAGCTGCCGAAGGACTGGCTCGCCAGTGCGGCCGCGCTCAAGACCAAGCTTGCCGCGGACAAGCCGAACATGGCGACGCGTGTCGCCTCGCAGACCGCCTTGGAGACCCTGACGGCGGCCGTGCCGGAGATGATCGGCGGCTCCGCCGACCTGACCGGCTCCAACAACACGCGGGCCAAGGCGATGGCGCCGGTCACGCGCGACAATTTCTCCGGCCGCTACGTCTTCTACGGCGTGCGCGAGCATGTCATGGCCGCGGCGATGAACGGCCTCGCCCTGCATGGCGGCATCATCCCGTACGGCGGCACGTTCCTCGTTTTCACCGACTATTGCCGGCCGTCGATCCGGCTTTCGGCACTGATGGAACAGCGCGTCATCTATGTGATGACGCATGACTCGATCGGCCTTGGCGAGGACGGGCCGACGCACCAGCCGGTCGAGCACATCGCCACCCTGCGCGCCATCCCCAACCTGCAGGTCATGCGCCCGGCCGATGCGGTCGAGACGCTCGAATGCTGGACGACCGCGCTGCAGAACGAGAGCGGCCCCACCGTGCTCGCCCTCACGCGCCAGAACGTGCCAGCGCTGCGCACGCAGGACGTCGCCGAGAATCTCTGCGCCAAGGGCGGCTACGTCCTCGCCGAGGCCGAGGGCGGCGAGCGCCAGGTGACCTTGATCGGCACCGGCTCCGAAGTGCAGCTCGCCATGAAGGCGCGCGAGTTGCTCGCAGCCGACGGCGTCCGCGCCGCGGTGGTGTCGATGCCGTGCTGGTCGCGGTTCGACAAGCAGACCGCCAAGTACCGCAAGTCGGTGCTGGGCCCTGCCCGCCTGCCGCGCGTCGCGGTCGAAGCGGGCGTCGAATTCGGCTGGGAGCGGTACCTCGGCAGCAAGGGTGCTTTCATCGGAATGACAGGTTTCGGCGCCTCGGCTCCCTATGCTGATCTCTACCGCCATTTCGGCATCACCGCCGAGGCCGTCGCCAGTGCGGCGAAGAAGTTGCTCTAGATGTGAACGAAGGGAAATCTCATGCCAGCGAAAGTCGCGATCAACGGATTCGGGCGCATCGGGCGTCTCGTGCTGCGCGCGCTTCATGAATCGGGCCGCAACGACCTGCAGGTCGTCGGCATCAACGATCTCGGCCCGGTCAAGACCAACGCGCACCTGCTCAAGCACGATTCGGTCCACGGCCCCTTCAAGGGCAACATCACGAGTGGCGATGACTGGATGGATATCGGCCACGGCAAGATCAAGGTAACCGCCGAGCGCGATCCTGCGAAGCTGCCGTGGAAGGAGCTTGGCGTCGATATCGTGATGGAGTGCACCGGCATCTTCACGAAGCGCGACCAGGCGGCGAAGCATCTCGAGGCCGGCGCCAAGCGCGTGCTGGTGTCGGCGCCCGCCGACGGCGTGGACCTGACGGTCGTCTACGGCGTCAACCACGACCAGCTCAAGAAGGAGCACACGATCGTCTCCAACGCATCGTGCACGACCAACTGCCTCGCGCCCGTCGCCTACGTGCTGCACGAGGCGTTCGGCATCGAGCGCGGCTACATGACGACGATCCACTCCTACACCGGCGACCAGCCCACAGTGGACACGCTGCACAAGGACCTGCGCCGCGCGCGCGCCGCAGCCTTGTCAATGATCCCGACCTCCACCGGCGCTGCCAAGGCTGTCGGCCTAGTGATGCCGGAGCTCAAAGGCAAGCTGGATGGCACAGCGATCCGCGTGCCGACGGCGAACGTCTCGCTGATCGACTTCAAGTTCGTGCCGAAGAAGATCGCCGACGCCAAGGCCGTCAACGCCGCGATCATGAAGGCTGCCGAGAGCAACCGCCTCAAGGGTATCCTGATGGTAACCGACGAGGAGCTGGTGTCCTCGGACTTCAACCACAACCCAGCGAGTTCTACGGTCGACCTGACCCAGACGCAGGTCATCGACGATGGACTGGTGCGGGTGCTCTCCTGGTACGACAACGAATGGGGCTTCTCCAACCGCATGTCGGACACGGCAGCGGCGATGGCGAAGCTGATCTAGCCGGTTCCAGCGGCGCCCAGGCGCCCGAATTCCAGGCACGGTCTCACGCGATGGGAGCGGCGCTGCGGCGCCGCTCTTTTGCTTTTATTAACCCTTTCGGAACAGTCTGTTCAGCGTTGCCGTAGCGCCGTAGGCGGCGGGCGAAGAGCGCAGCGAACGGATGTCCGAACTCCATCATCACCACGGGCCTGCCAAGCAGGGCGCCGGCTTGAACGTCATCCGCGCATTGGCCGTGTTCGTAGCACTGTTGATCGTGGGCGCCGGTGCTGCGTTCGGCCTCAATGCATGGCAGGCCTACAGCAACGAGATCGACCGGGTCACGCGCGACAACGTATCGAGCGCGCGTACGCTCGAGGAGCAGACGGCGCGCACCGTCCAGTCGATCGACCTCGTGCTGTCAGGGCTCGCCGACTACTTCCGGCTCCGCACCGATTTCGAGCGGCCGGGCAGCATGGCGATCTACGAACTGCTGCGCAGAAGGCTTGCGCACGCACCCGATCTCACCGGCATCATCATCGCCGATCGCGACGGGAAGCTCGTCTATCATACCGACCGGCCGGACATCACACCCATCGATCTAAGCGATCGCGACTACTTCCTCGCGCAACGGGACGATCCAGCCGGACGGCTGAAGTTCTCCAAGCCCTTCTTCGGCCGGCTGGCCAATCGCTGGTTCGTCGGCCTGAGCCGCCGCATCCTCGACGCGGACGGTAACTTCGCCGGCGTCGTGGTGGGAGTCGTCGCGCCCGAGCATTTCAGCAGCCGCTTCGAAGCGCTGCGGCCGCCGGGCGGCACGATCGAGCTGTTCTTGCATGATGGTACCTATCTCGCGCGGGCACCGCACGCTCCGGCGCTCGTCGGCCAATCGGCCGAGCACGCTGACCTCTTCCAGGAATTCGTCCGCGAAAGCCGCCAGGGCATCTACGAGACGGAGGATCGCGACGGCAGCGATCACCGTATCGTCGCCTACCGCGTGTTTGCGGATCAGCCGCTGGTCATCACCGTTTCCTCGTCGATTGACGACGTTGTGAACCGCTGGCGCAGCAGCCTGCTCCAGCACGGCGCGCTGGCGCTCGCGATCGGCGTGGGCTTCGCGATCATTGCCTTCATCCTCATCCGCCAGGTCGGGCGCCGCATCGAATCCGAAGCCGCGGTCGCCGGCCTGAGCCGCGAGATCGCCGCCAAATCCGAGCAGCTCGAGGCTGCGCTCAGCAATATGAGCCAAGGGCTGTGCGTCTATGACGCGCACCAGCGGCTCGTGCTCTTCAACCGTCGCTATCTCGAGCTCTACGGTCTGCCGGCTGACCGGGTGGTGCCTGGCACCGCGTTGCGCGAGTTGATGGAGATCAGCCTGAAGCGCGGCAACTACACTGCCGAGCAGGGCGACCGCGTGATCGCCGAGCGCCTTGCGATGGCAGAGAGCCGCGAGCAGCGCGTCCTGCGCCAGAAGCTCCAATCGGGGCGAGTCATCGAGGTCACCCACCGGCCGCTGCCGAATGGCGGCTCGGTGGCGACTTTCACCGACATCACGGATCAGGAGTCCGTCACGGCGGCGCTCCGCGCAGCTAAGGAGCAGGCGGAGCTCGCCAACCGGACGAAGAGCGAGTTCCTCGCCAACATGAGCCACGAGCTGCGCACGCCGCTCAACGCCATCATCGGTTTCTCGCAGATCATGACGCAGCAGATGTTCGGTCCGCTCGGCAGCCCGCGCTATCGCGAATATGCCGGAGACGTGCTGTCGTCGAGCCAGCACCTGCTGCAGATCATCAACGACATCCTCGATATGGCGAAAATAGAGGCGGGCCGCGTTGAGCTTCATGAAGCGGCGATCGAGCTGGAAAAGCTCTTCGACGACTGCCTGCGGCTGGTTCGCGAGCGCGCGGCGACGGCAGAAATCAGGCTCCAGCAGGACCTGCCGGATGGCATGCCGCAGCTCTTGGCCGACGAACGCCTGGTCAAGCAGATCCTGCTCAACCTGCTGTCGAACGCAGTCAAGTTCACGCCGCGCGCCGGCACGGTCACCCTGCGCGCGCGGATCGAGGCGAATGGCGCCTGCGTACTCAGCGTCGCCGACACCGGTATCGGCATCGCCCCAGACGATATCCCCAAAGTGATGCAGCCATTCGGCCAAGTCGATGGCACCTACGCACGTACGCATGGTGGAACCGGCCTCGGCCTTTCAATTGTGCGCGCCCTTGTCGAGCTGCATGGCGGCACGTTTGGCCTGGAGAGCACGGTCGGCAAGGGCACGACCGCGAGCGTGCGCTTCGGTCCTACCCGCACCCTGGCTCCGCGCATCAAGGCGACGGGCTGACCCGCTTGGATTTGGGCCGGCGCGCGTTTCGCGCTAAAAACCGGCCGATGCGCGCCGCCATCACGATCCACGGCCTTTCCGACGCCCGCACCGCCTTGACAGCGGCGCAGGCGCTGCGCGTGCCGGTGACGCTGATCAGCGGGCCCGGCGCCGGCAGCTATGGCGGGCCCGCCTGGTTCAACGCCGTAGTACGCGAGGCCCGCGCCGCATTTCCCGATGTCCGCGTCACGGCAATCCTCGACTGCGGCGATGCGCCCGCCCACGCGCTCGGTGCGTTTCGGGCGGGGACCAGGGCGGTGCGCTTCACCGGCCGCGTCGACATTGCGGACAAGCTGCGCGATGTTGCGGCGGAGCTCGGCGCTGAGCTGATCACCGACGACGTCGAGACGCTCGACCTGCGTGGCGAACGCGATCCGCTAGCGGCCTGCATGGCATGGCTGAGCGCCCATGTCGCCGCCTAGCGCCGCGTGGTGGCGCCCCGACCGGTTCGCGCTGCGCCGCCCCTATCTCGAGCGCCGCGCCGCGCTGACACAGGCGACCCGCGCGTTTTTCACGTCGCAGGGCTTCGTCGAGGTCGAGACGCCGGCCTTGCAGGTCTCGCCGGGCCTGGAGCCGCATCTCTTCGCCTTCGCGACCGAGCTGGTCGCACCCGGCGGCGCGCGGCGCACACTCTATCTGCACACCTCGCCCGAATTCGCGATGAAGAAACTGCTTGTGGCGGGCATGCCGCGCATCTTTCAGCTCGCGCGCGTGTTCCGCAATGCCGAGCGCGCGGCGACGCATCATCCCGAATTCACCATGCTCGAGTGGTACCGCGCTGGAGTGGGTTATGACGCGCTGATGGCCGACTGCGAGGCGCTGCTGCGCGCACTCGCGGCACAGGGTGTTAGGACTCTGCGGTGGCGCGGACATGTCTGCGATCCTGGCGCACCTTGCGAGCGCCTAACCGTGGCGGACGCATTCAAGCGCCACACCGGCCTCGATATCCTGGCGACGGCACCGGACCCGCGCGCGCCCTCGCTCGACCTGCTGGCGAAGGCCGCCGCCGCGATCGGCATTGCGCCGCATGCCGGCGACGGCTGGGACGATCTGTTCTTCCGCATCTTCCTCGAGCGCATTGAGCCGAAGCTCGGCATCGGCCGCGCCACGATCCTGTATGATTACCCGGTCAGCATGGCCGCCCTGTCGCGCGCCAAGCCCGACGATCCGCGCGTCGCCGAGCGCATGGAGCTCTATGTTTGCGGCCTCGAGCTGGCCAACGGTTTC
>DATAAP010000683.1:0-10838 GCA_036260035.1 Alphaproteobacteria bacterium
GAACCTGGCTACCCCGGAATTGACATCGGTTCCGACCATCCCGAGCAGCAGTCCCAGGATCGTCATGAGGACGGCCTTGAGCACCGACCCGTGGGCGAGGGCCACCGCGCAGATCAGGCCGAGGACCATCAGGGAGAAATACTCGGCGGCATCGAACTGGAGCGCCAGATCGGCAAGCGGCGGCGCGAAGGCCGCAATCAGGACCGTTGCAAGGGTTCCCGCGAGGAAGGATCCCAGCGCGGCGACGCAAAGGGCCACGCCTGCCTGCCCCTGCCTTGCCATCTGATGGCCATCGAGCACGGTGATCACCGACGACATCTCGCCCGGCAGGTTGACCAGGATCGCGGTCGTCGAGCCTCCATAGGAGGCACCGTAATAGATGCCGGCGAGCATGATGAGAGCGGTCACCGTCGGCAGGCCGTAGGTGATGGGCAGCAGCATGGCGATGGTCGCGACCGGACCGATGCCGGGAAGCACGCCGATCAGCGTTCCCACCAGGCAGCCGACGAACGCATAAAGCAGGTTGTAGGGCGTGACCGCGACGCTGAGTCCAAGGGCGAGATTGTCGAGCAATTCCATGATCAGCCGCCGCCGATGAAGGCGGGCCATACCGGCAACGGCAGCCCGAGGCCGTAGACGAACAGCGCCGCGGCCGCTACGCCCTGCACGCCGCCGACGATCAGCGCCTCCCGCCATCGGAAATCGCGGCGGGCCGCGGCGGAGACTAACACCAGTGCAAGTCCCGCGGCCACCAGCCCCAGCCACGGCGTGATCAGGATGAAGAGGGCGACGCTCGCCAGCAGGATGAAGAGCGGGCGCCACTGCCAGTCGGGCCCAGGCAGGGCTCGTCCGCGCAGCCCGATCAGGCATTGCAGCGCACCGAGTCCGACCAGCAGGACGCCGAGGAGGCGGGGAAAATAGCCCGGCCCCATGCGTGCCGCCGTGCCGACCGCGTACGACTGCGCCATCACGAACGCCGCCAGTCCGAACGCCACGAAGAGCAATCCAGCGTAGAAGTCCCTCGGGTTGCGCATCATCTGCATGGCGTCTCCTCGCGGGCCGTTGTCTCTTGTTGCCGGCGTCCCGGACGTGGACGCCGGTGGTCCCTTACGCGCTGGCGTCTGGCCTCTCTCCTTGGCGCATCGAGGCTACACGTGCCTCAAGGCGGAGACCACGGCGTCGCCCATCTCGTCCGTTCCGACCTTCTTCGTTCCCGGCTGAAAGATGTCGGCCGTGCGGTAACCCTCCGACAGGACGCTGCCGACCGCCCGATGCACGCGGTCCGCGAGGTCCGGACGGTCGAACGAGTAGCGCAGCATCATGCCCATCGACAGGATGGCGGCCAGCGGATTGGCGATGTTCTTGCCGGCGATATCAGGCGCCGTGCCGTGCACCGGCTCGTACAGGCCCTTCTTGTTGAGGGCGAGCGAGGCGGAGGGCAGCATGCCGATCGAGCCGGTCAGCATGGCCGCGGCGTCCGACAGGATGTCGCCGAATATGTTGCCTGTGACGATGACGTCGAACTGCTTGGGCGCGCGCATGAGCATCATGGCGGCTGCGTCGACGAACACGTGGGTCAGCTCGACGTCGGGATATTCCTTGCCGACGCGGGTGACGACCTCGCGCCAGAGCTGCGACGTCTCCAGGACGTTCGCCTTCTCCACGGAGCAGACCTTGCGCCGGCGGGTGCGCGCGGTGCGGAAGGCCACATGCGCGATGCGCTCGACCTCGCTTTCCGAGTAGACCATGGTGTTGAAGCCCTGGCGTTCGCCGGAGGGCGTGGTCCTGAAGCCGCGCGGCTCGCCGAAGTATATGTCTCCGGTCAGCTCGCGGAAGATCAGCAGATCAAGGCCTTCGACGATCTCCGGCTTGAGCGTCGAGGCGCCGATGAGCTCGGGGAACATCTGCACCGGCCGATAGTTCGCGAAGATGCCGAGATCCTTGCGCAGCCGCAGCAGGCTCGCCCCCGGCCGCATCATGTATTCGATCGCTTCGTCGCCAGGAACGCCGGCAGCACCAAAGAGGATGGCCTCGGCCTTGCGCGCGATCTGCAGCGTCGTATCAGGCAGCGGGTCGCCCGCGGCGTCCACGCCGGCCTGTCCGATCGGCGCCTCGACGAGCTCAAGCGCCGCCTGGTTGCCGACGACGGCTTTCAGCGCTTTGACTGCTTGTTTCGTAACCTCCGGGCCAACTCCATCCCCGGGCAGCACGGCAATCTTCATTCTTGTCTCCAGCTGAGGTGTTGTTGCGCGGTCGCTAGCGGCGGCGACCGGTGTTGACTGAGTCCGCGTTGTATCGGCGCTCGAAGTCGACGATCTGCTGCACCTGGCTCAGCGTGTAGTCGAGCTCGTCGAGCCCGTTCATCAGGCAATGTTTCGCAAAGGGATCGACGCTGAACTCATGCACCGTGCCGCCAGGCGCCACGACCGTCTGCGTCGCAAGGTCCACTATCACGCGGGCGCCGGGCGTCGCACGCAAGATCTTCAGCAGTGCCGCTACCGCCGCTTCCGGCAGAACGATCGGCAGCAAGCCGTTCTTCAGCGCATTCGACGCGAAGATGTCGCCGAAGCTCGGTGCGATGACGGCACGGAAGCCGTGATCGTAGAGCGCCCATACCGCATGCTCGCGCGACGAGCCGCAGCCGAAATTGCGTTGTGCGACGAGGATTCGGCCGTTGCGATACGGGTCCTGATCGAGAACGAATGGCGGCTCGTTCGATCCGCGCATGCGTGCGCGCAGGTCGCGGAACAGGTACGCGCCGAAATCGTCCGCGCGCGGCTTCTGCAGGTAGCGCGCCGGCAGAATCTGATCCGTGTCCACATTGGACTGCGCGAGCGGTACGGCGACGGAGTCCAGGGCTTCAAAGGGTTTCATGGCTATGCTGCGCCCTGCATGAGTTGGCGCACATCGATGAACCGGCCGGTCACCGCCGCCGCCGCCGCCATCATCGGGCTCAACAGATGCGTGCGCGATCCGGGGCCCTGGCGGCCCACGAAGTTGCGATTGGTGGTCGAGGCGCATCGTTTGCCTGGCGCCACGACGTCGCCGTTGGTGCCGAGGCACATCGAGCAGCCGGCATAGCGCCACTGGAAGCCAGCGTCCCTGAAAATGCGATCGAGACCCTCGGCCTCCGCCTGGGCCTTGACCAGGCCGGAGCCCGGAACGGCCCACGCCTCCACGCCTGCAGCCACCTTCCGCCCCTTGATGATTGCGGCGGCACTGCGCAGATCCTCGATGCGACCGTTCGTGCACGAGCCGATGAACACGTGGTCGATCGCCACATCCGTCATCGCCGTGCCCGGCGCCAGATCCATGTACGCGAGTGCACGCGCAAGCGCCTCGCGCCGGTCGGCCTGCGGCACCGCGGCGGGATCGGGAACGCGGCCGGTGATCGGGATCACGTCCTCGGGGCTGGTCCCCCAGGTGACCATCGGCGCGATCTCGCGCGCATTCAGCGTCACCTCGCGATCGAAACGGGCGCCGGGATCGGAGGGCAACGTGCGCCAGCGCGCCACCGCTTCGTCCCAGTCCTTGCCCTTGGGCGCGAAGGGCCGGCCCGCGAGATACTGGAACGTCGTGTCGTCCGGCGCGATCATACCGGCGCGCGCGCCGGCCTCAATCGACATGTTGCAGACGGTGAGGCGGCCTTCCATGGTCAAGCCGGTGATGGTCGATCCGGCATATTCGATGACGTGCCCGGTCGCACCGGCGGTGCCGATCTCGCCGATGATGCGCAGCACGACGTCCTTCGCCGAGACGCCGGCGGTCAGCGCCCCCTCGACCGAAACCTTCATCGTCTTCGGCTTGCGCTGCCAGAGCGCCTGCGTCGCCAGGACATGACTGACTTCGGTGGCACCGATGCCAAAGGCGAGCGCCCCCATCGCGCCGTGCGTCGAAGTGTGGCTGTCGCCGCAAACGATGATGGTGCCGGGCCAGCTCAGCCCCTGCTCCGGGCCGACGACATGCAGGATGCCCTGGCGCGGGTCATCGACGCCGAAGAACTGAATGCCGGCGCGCGCCGAGTCCTGCTGCAGCGCCTGCGCCATGCGGCGCTTCTCGGGATCGGGCATCGAGTCCAGATCCCGGCTGTCGGTCGGGACATAGTGGTCCGGCGTGGCGAAGGTGCGGTCGGGCGCGCGAGGCGCAAGACCGCGGCGGCGCAGCATCTCGAAGGCGGGCGCCGAGCCGTCCTGGACTAGGTGGTTGTCGATATAGAGCAGGACCTGGCCGTCCGGGCGCTCCATGATCCGGTGTCGCGACCAGATCTTCTCGAAGAGCGTCTGCGGCTCGCTCTTGTCGGTCATACTGTTCATTCCAATTCTCGTCCGACTTGCACGCGGGCGAGCGCATAACGGCGATCGTCGGTGCGGGTCAGCTTCGTTGCGAGTCAAGCGGGCATGGCCGTCGGCCATGCCCACCCGACGCGCGGGTCAATCCACCTTGTCCGCGCCGGAGAGCCTCACGATCTCGCCGTAGCGTTCGATCTCGGAAAGCACGTACTTCTTGAAATCCTCCGGCGACTCCGTGCCCGGGTCCGCCGCTAGCTTGGCGAGGCGCGCCTTCATCTCTTCCGTCTGCAGGATGGCGACGATCTCCTTGTTCAGGCGGTTGACGATCTCCTTCGGCGTGCCCGCCGGCGCCATGACGCCGTAGAAGGTCGACGTGTACACGCCGCGGATGCCCTGCTCATCGAGGGTCGGCAGATCGGGCAGCGCGGCATTGCGTTTGGGCGAGGCGACGCCAAGCGCCTTGAGCTTCCCGGCCGAGACGAACGCAAGTGCGGTCGGCGGATTGAGCATGAAGTCGACCTGGCCGGCCACCAGCGCCGCCTCGGCAGGGCTGGTGCCCTTGTACGGGACGTGGACGACGTCGATGCCCGCCGCCTTGTTGAACATGACGCCGAACAGGTGCTGCGAAGACCCGACGCCGCCGGAGCCGAAATCGAGCTTGCCGGGCTCCTTCTTCGCCAGCGCGACGAGCTCCTGCGCCGAGTTGACGGGCGACGACGCCGGCACCACCAGGAAGCTCGGCACCGTATAGACCCGCGCCACGAACTCGAAGTCCTTCACCGGGTCGAAGCCGAGGCTCTTGTACAGATGCGGATTGACGGCGTTCGGCGACAGCGACCCCTGCAGGAGCGTGTAGCCGTCCGGCTTTTCCTTTGCCGCCAGGGCCGTGCCGATGTTTCCGGCGGCGCCGGGCTTGTTCTCGATGACGATCGGCTGGCCAAGCCGCTCGGACAGCGGCTGCGCGATGAGGCGCGCCGAGGTGTCGACGCCGCCGCCGGCCGGCCATGGCACGATCAGCCGGATCGGCCTGCTGGGATAGGTCTCCGCGAGAGCAGAGCCCGCACCCAGCATCAGCAGCGCGGTGAGGCAGATGCCTTTGGCGAGCGCCCGCTTGGCTAACGGCGCACGGGCGGACGACAGTAGATCGTGGAATTTGCCTTGATAGGCCATGTCGTTTTCTCCCTTTTGCTGGCAGGTCAGCTATCAAATTTTTTGCTGAGACGGATTCCGTCCGGCGGGCGACGCGTCTCAGGAAGCTAGGCGTGCAGACTACTTGGCGTATCCAAAGCTGCGGCCCCGCCTGTTGACTTGCAATGACCTTTAACTCATGTTTCGCATCAGGAAATTAGATGGCAGCTTATGCGGAGGACGCTTCCGCCCCTGAACTCCGTCCGCGCCTTCGAGGCTTCGGCGCGGAACAGCAGCTTCACACTTGCCGCCGCGGAGTTGCGCGTGTCGCAAGGTGCAGTGAGCCGACATATCGCCTGCCTTGAGCAGTGGCTGCAGGTGAAGCTGTTCACGCGCGTTCATCGCGGCGTCGAGCTCACGCCGCAGGGACGTGTGTTCTTCAATGTCGCGAAGAGCACGTTGGATCTGCTCGAATCCGGCGCCTCGCAATTGAAGCGAAGCCCCGACGAGAACCGGCTTCGCCTGAAGCTGCCGCCGACCTTCGCGATGCGCTGGCTCGTACCGCGCCTCGTCCGCTTTCACGCCTTGCATCCGGATGTCGACGTGCAGATCACAACGTCGCACAGCAATGCCGACTTCGATCGCGAGGATGTCGACATCAGCATCTATTCGTGGCCCGAGCCGCCCTCGGGGCCGAATTATCGGCGCGTGCTCAGCGAGGTCCTGCTTCCGGTCTGTGCGCCCAGCCTGCTCGGGCGCGGGCCCGCGCTTCGCAAGCCCGCGGATCTGGCGAACCATGTCTTGCTGTGCTCGCTCAACCGGCCTTCCGACTGGCCGACTTGGGTCGCTGCGGCCCAGGTCGGCCAGATCGACGGCAATAGCGGATTGAAGTTCGAGAACGCGGCGCTCGCCTACCAGGCAGCCATCGACGGGCTCGGCGTCATGATCGCGCAGTGGGCGTTCGTTGAAGACGATCTGGCGACGGGCCGATTGGTCGCGCCGTTCGAGCTGCGGGTGCAGACCAAGCGGGCGTACTTCCTGGCGACGCACCCTCACAGGGAAAAGCCGGCGCGCCTGCGAGCCTTCGAGGAGTGGATATTGAGCGAAGCCGCCGTCGTCGAGCAGAGGCTCTCGGCTTCGATGGCTTGAGCCACGCGAGGTGGCCGATTCAACTTACATCACGCCGCGATAGCCTACACAAGACTGTACGTCAGCGAGGAATCCGCTAAGCACCTGAGGTAAGTACCTGACCGCGAGATCTTCGTCCGATCTCTTGGATCGTGAGAGACTGGGATCCGTCTCTGTTTGAGCGCGCGAAATTTCCGATGAAGCTCGTCGCTGATGACGGGATGAATACAACCCGCTCCGGTCAACCTCTGTCGCGGGCTCGAGGACTCGCCTTACGTACTTCCTCTGCCAGCCAGTCGTGGAGGAGGCGGATCTTGTTGAGCTGTGTGCGCTCGCGGGGATAGCTGAGATAATAGCCCGCGTCGCACTTTAGCGAGATCGGGCAGGGCATAACCAATCGGCCCGCGATCAGATCGTCGCGCACGAGCGCCACCTGGGCAATCGCAATGCCCAGCTCGTTGAGGGCACCCTGATAGGTCAGGCTCGAATTCTCGAAGACCAGCGTCTGCCTGAGTGTTACGTCGCGGGCGCCAGCCGCAGCGAACCAGCGCGGCCAATCGTCCGGACGGCGCAGCGAGTGCAGCAGCACGCGGTCCGCCAGCTCGCGCGGCGTCAGCTCGCGCGCGGTGCCGAGAAAGCGGCGCGTGCAGACCGGGACGAGCACCTCCCGGAAGAGACACTCGCCAGCGATGCCTCTTCCCAGCGATGTGCCGTAGGACACCGCCGCGTCAACCTCGTCGGTCGCGAAATCGACCGGGTCATGCGAGGTCGCGACCTGCACCGACATGTCGGGATAGCGCGCGTGGAAGTCGGCTAGTCGCGGCACCAGCCAGCGCGCGGCGAAGGTCGGCGGCGCCTTCAGGCGCAGCACGCGCCTCTCGAGCCGCGCCGTCAGCGCATCGGTCGCGTGCGCGATGAGCTGCAGGCTCTTCTGGATCTCGCGCAGATAGGAGCGCCCGGCCGCCGTCGGCATCACGCGGCGGTGGTGCCGCACGAAGAGCTGCGTGCCCAGATAGCGCTCGAGGTTCACGACCTGGTGGCTGACGGCGCCTGGAGTCACATGTAGCTCTGCCCCGGCGAGCTTGAAGCTCGAGAGCCGGGCGGCGGCCTCGAAGGCCCGCAGCGCGTTAAGCGGCGGCAGTTTCTCCACGCCGGCCAGCCTATTGGATGAATTTTTCTCATTCAAGAGGAGCAAATTTCGGTCGAAGCTCACGGGCAATGGGTCTCTCATGGGAGAAAGGGCCGGCCGCGAGGTGCCGGTTTCATGAGGAAGCGCGCGCCCATGCCCCGTCCCAGCTTTCGGTCGGCACTTGCCGCAGAGCGGCCGCTGGTCACGCCGCTGGCGCACGACGCACTGTCGGCGCGGCTGATCGAGCGTGCCGGGTTCAAGGCTTTCGCCATCGGCGGCTCGGCAATGCTGGCGGCGCGGCATGCGTATCCGGATATCGGCCTGATCGGGCTCACCGACATGACTAGCGGCATCCGCGACATCGCATGCAGCAACAATCTGCCCTTTTTCGCCGACGGCGATGACGGCTACGGCGACGTGAAGAGCGTCGTGCGCATGGTCGACGCGTACGAGGCGATCGGGGTCGGCGCCGTGCTGATCGAGGACCAGCTACGCGACCGCAAGCAGCAGCGCGCCGACAAGGCCGCGGCCGTGGTCGACCGCGAGGTAATCGAGCACAAGATCAAGGCGGCACTCGGTGCGCGCCAGAGCAGGGAGTTCATGGTTGCCGGGCGCACCGATGCCTATGGCGCGCTAGGCCTCGACGAGGCGCTGCGGCGCGCCGAGCGCTTCATGGCCATCGGCGCCGACGGGGTGTTCGTCGCCGGCCTGCGCACGGAAGAGGATTTCGCTCGCGTTGGGCGCGCGCTCAAGGGCGCGCCCTTCCTTTCAGCGGCGATGTTCGAGGGAAGCGGCACGCCCTGGCTCCCGCCCAAGGCCCTCGGCGAGATGGGGTTCACTCAGGTGTCGTTCCCGGTCTCGCTGATCTTCCGCGCTGTCGCGGCGATGACCGACGCCCTCGCAAATCTGCGCCGCTACGCCGAGGGCGCCGCAACGATGCCGCCGCTGGCCAACGTCGTCGCCGTGCGTGAGGCACTCGATGAGGCCGTCGATCTCAAGCGCTGGCGCTCAATCGAGTCAACTTACAGGACCGGCTGATGGACGACGCCCGCAAGAGCAATGAATCCGGCGGCAATCGCCGCCTCTGGGGTAGCGATCCGATCGCCAACCTGCTGCGGGCGCTGGATTTCCCGTACATCGCATTGACGCCGGGGGCGAGCTTCCGCGGCCTGCATGACAGCTTGGTCAACTATCTCGGCAACAGCAGGCCGGAGATCCTGCTGTGCCTGCACGAGGAGAGCGCCGTTGCAGTCGCGCATGGCTGGGCGCGCGTGACCGGCCAGCCGATGCCGGTGGCGCTCCACAGCAACGTCGGCCTGATGCACGCGACCATGGCGATCTTCAATGCCTGGTGCGATCGCATTCCGATGCTGCTCCTTGGTGCGCAGGGGCCCATGGACGCGCTGCAGCGCCGGCCCTGGGTTGACTGGATCCATACCTCCAGCGACATGGGCGCGCTGGTGCGTGGTTACACCAAGTGGGACAACCAGCCGGCCTCGGTTCCGGCCGCCCTCGAGGCGATCCTGCGCGGCTATCGGATCGCGACAACTGCGCCGCAGGGCCCGGTCTATGTCTGCCTCGATGCGGCGGTGCAAGAGCTGCCAGCGGATCCTTCCATCGAGTTGCCGCTACTGTCGCGCTTCGCCGCGTCCTCACCTGCCGAGCCGCCGCGCGAGAGTGTTGCCGCCATTGCCGAGGCGCTGCGCGGGGCGAAGAAGCCGCTGCTGATGATCGGGCGCGTCTCCTCCCGGCTCGCCGACTGGGACTTGCGCGTGAAGCTGGCCGAGCGTATCGCCGCCAACGTGCTCACGGACATCAAGACCGGCGCCAGCTTCCCGACGGCTCATGCGCTGCATCCGTTTCCGCCCAGCCTGTACGTCACCGATGAGGCCGGCGTGCTGGTGCGCGACGCCGACGTGATCGTCAGCCTCGACTGGATCGATCTCGGCGGCACGCTACGACAGGCCTGCAAGGGCGAGCTGCCGCGGGCGCGCATTTTCCAGTGCTCGCTCGACCAGTACAGCCACAATGGCTGGAGTATGGATTACCAAGCGCTGCCGCCGACGGACCTGAATGTACTCGCCTCGCCGGACCGGCTGGTGGAGCGCCTGCTCGAAGCACTCGGCCCTGGTGCTGCGCCGCCACGCCCCGCGCATCCGCGGCCACAGGAGGAGGGCGGGCCGGCGCGACGACGGCCTCGTCGGTCTCCGCCAACACGGACATGCTGATCTGCGGCGAGAACGTCGGCGCCAGCAAGACGGACAAGGCGGCGAAGCTCGGCGTCGAGGTCGTCGGCCAGGAGGTCGTCTGGCGGCAGCTGATCGACGCAGGCGTCGCCTGACGGGAGCCCTTTCGCGCCCGGCGCTTCCGGGTAGGCTCCCGCGCAGGTATGGGGGAAGACGTCACCTCCACGGTCTTCAGCCGTGAGGACCGACAGCGGTACCGGGACAAGGTCAAGCGCAACCTGGACGTCTTCGCGCGCATGCTGCGGGACGCGCGCTTCGACGCCGAGCAGCGCTCGATCGGGCTCGAGATCGAGCTCAACCTGACCGAGGAGAACGGCCAGCCGGCCATGGCCAACGACGAGGTCCTTGAGGCCGTCGCCGACGACGCCTTCCAGACCGAGCTCGGGCAGTGGAACATCGAGATCAACATCCCGCCCGAGCGGCTGGAGCCGGGCGTGTTCACGGGGCTCGAGGACGCCGTCCGCCGGTCGCTGAACCGGGCGGACGAGCGGGCCCGCACGGTGCACGCGCACATGATGATGATCGGCATCCTGCCGACGCTCGGCGAGCAGCACCTGCACGTCCGGGCGCTGAGCGCCAACCCGCGTTACGCGCTGCTCAACGAGCAGATCTTCGCCGCGCGGGGCGAGGACCTGCAGCTCTCGATCAACGGGATCGAGCGGCTCTCCGCGTACGCCGACTCGATCGCGCCGGAGGCCGCGTGCACGAGCGTGCAGCTGCACCAGCTCGTGCATCCCGAGCACTTCGCGCAGCACTGGAACGCGGCGCAGGCGATCGCGGGCATCCAGATGGCGATCGGCGCGAACTCCCCGTTCCTGTTCGGGCGCGAGCTGTGGCGCGAGACGCGGATCGCGCTCTTCGAGCAGGCGACCGACACGCGGCCCGACGAGCTCAAGGCGCAGGGCGAGCGCCCGCGCG
>DATAAP010000684.1:0-9990 GCA_036260035.1 Alphaproteobacteria bacterium
GCTCGGCGACACGGCACCCGCGGGCTGCGTGAAGATCATCACCGAACCGAGCGAGATCGCCATCGCGAGCTCGCTCTCTGGATCGCGGGGCGCGCAGAAGCCGGGCGTACCGAGCAGCGACGCGCTAGGGCGCTGGGCCGCTTGGTGGTGCTTCGCGCCTGCCGACATCTCCTATTTCGAATGGTGCTTCGGCCACCGCATCGTCTATCCCTTCAAAGGCGCGGCGATCGATCCGCAGCCGAGCGCGCTGGAGCGCGCCACGACCGCCGACGTGCTGACTGCGTTCCGTCATCACGCTGCATGCCGACTCGGCGCCGCGTGAACAGTTTGCGAATCGACGCTGCGGTCTTTAGCGCCTACGGCTTCAGCGCCTGCTCGACCGCTTCCGTGACCTCGCGCGACAAGGGCGTTACGCGGCTGGGCCAGGCACCGACGATCTCGCCATTTGCATCGATCAGGTATTTGTGGAAGTTCCAGCGCGGCACGCCGGCGTCGCCGAGCTCCGCCGCGATCCAGCGGTAGAACGGATGCGCGTCGGCGCCGATCACCTTCTGCTTGTCGGCGAGCGGGAATGAGACGTCGTAGCTCTCACAGAAGGCCTTGATCTCCTTCGCCGAGCCCGGCTCCTGCTGGCCGAAATCGTTGGACGGGACGCCGAGCACGACCAGCCCGCGCGCCTTATACTTATTCCACAGCGCTTCGAGATCTTTGTACTGCGGCGTGTAGCCGCAGAACGACGCCGTATTGGCTACGAGGATCGGCTTGCCGCGCCATGCCTTCAGCGGCAGGGAGCCGCCTTCGATTCCCGGAAATTCGAAATCATACGCGCTCATGGTCGTCCTCTTCTGCCGCGACGTGGCCGCAGTGGCCGGAGCTGGCTGCAGCCGCCCGGAAATCGCAACCATCGCCGACGCGGCGAACAGGAACAGCTTCAGCAACCGTCGGCGGCGGATCAAGGACAAACGCCAGTCAGCCATATCGCTCCTCCTTCCACGGGTCGCCGCGGTTATGATAGCCGCGCACCTCCCAGAAGCCCGGCTTGTCGAACTGGACGAACTCGAGGCGCGTCAGCCATTTCGCGCTCTTCCAGAAATACAGCTTCGGCAGCACCAGCCGCACCGGACCGCCATGCTCGCGGCTGATCGGCTCCCCCTCCCAGCGATGCGCGAGCAATGCGTCCTCGCCAGCAAAATCCTCAAGAGACACGTTAGTGGTGTAGCCGTCATAGCTGTGCTGGACGACGAACTTCGCCTCCGGCTTCGGCTTCACCAGCGCGAGCAGGTGGCGCGTGGACACGCCTTCCCAATGATTGTCGAAGCGCGACCACGCGGTCACGCAGTGGATGTCGGAGGTGACCCGCGCCTGCGGCTGCGCCAGGAAGTCCTTCCAGGACCATGAGACGGGATTCTCAACCAAGCCGCCGACGTCGAGGCGCCATTTCTCGAGCGGGATCGGCGGCTGGACGCCAAGGTCGAGGACCGGCCAGTTCTTGACCTCGCGCTGGCCGGGCGGTAGGCGCTCGGCGCGCGGATCGGCGTGGCGCCCGGTCAGCAGCCGCCCTTCGCCGGCCCACGTTTGCTTGGTCTCGACCAGCTTCTGCCTGACCTTGCCCAGCAGCGTGTCATCGCCCGCCATGAAACCTCCTGCCGCCTGTTATAGTGCGTGCGCGGGTAGGCGGATACTGTTGGGGAATAACGCCTGCGTGAGCGGCGCGGATGCAGGTCGGCGGAAGGTCCTATTTGTCGCGCAGGACGATGCGGCCGTGGTGGCGGTTCATCCGCATGCCGGGGGTCGATCCCTTTTGCGGGCGCGGCTTGACCTCGACCGGGAAGCCCATGAGTGCCCGCGGCGCCTTGCTGCCGACCCGGGTCAGCGCATCATCGTTGCAGAAGACCACAAGGGCGTGGCTCTCGCCGCGAGGCTGGGCCATCACTGTGGCTACGGCGCCGGTCTCGCCCAGGATGGTGCGAAGCTTCTCGGCGGCCTGGAGGGCGGTGCGTTCGTCGGACATGGCGGGCTCGCTATGCTGCAGGAAAGCTGGGGCGCATTTTCTAGCGCCAGTTTCGCCCGCTGCCAATCGTCGCAACGTTAGGCATCGGTCAGGTTGCGGGCGAGGCGGCGACGCAGCTCGCCGTGATCGAGCTGATGCACCGAGCCCGATCCTGCGATGTCCAGCGCATGTGCGGCGGCAGTGCCCATGGCGATGCAGGGGCCCATGACGCGCACTGCCGACAGCGCCACCGGATCGGCGTCGATGCAGCGGCCGGCCGCGACCAGATTGTCAGCGTCGGGGTGGACCAGGCTGCGGAACGGCACGTAGTGCATGTGGTCGTCGCCGAATACCTCCCAGTGCACGGTCTCCGGCCGGTTGTGCAGCTCGATCGGCCAGGACGAGCGGGCGATCGCATCCTCAAAGTGCATGCCCTCGCGCACGTCGTCAGCGGTAAGCTGGTAGACGCCGACAATCCAGCGCGTCTGCCGGATGCCGGGCAGCGCGTAGGTGCGCACGCGCGCATGGGCGAAGGCCTCGGGAAATTCCGCGCGCAGGAAGGCAACGAGCCGGTCGACCTGCGCACGACCCTCGAGCATCGCGCGGCTGGCGCCGACGGGATCGAGCGGCGTTTCGATATGCGTCATGTTGACCAGCGCCTCGTCGGCGCCGGGCGGGGCGAAGACGAACCCCTCGTGCCGTGCCAAGCCATACTGGCTGGCCTTGGCGGCAAGCCGTTCGGCTAGCGCCGTGCGATCCAGAGAGTCGAGCGCCTCGCGGTCGAATCCTTCGAGGAAGAACATCGCCGTGCCGAAGATTGCCTTGCCCGGCTCGCGGCAATCGAGCCCAGCGGTCCAGGCGAGCGCCGCATCGCCCGAGGCATCGACGAAGCCATGCGCGTCGACCTCCACCTCGCCGTATCGCGTCGCGAATTCCAGCCGCACGATGCGCCTTCCCTCGCGCCGCACGCTACGCAGCACGGCCCCCAGCACCACATCGATACCGGCCGTGCGCACCGCCTCTTCGATCCAGCGCTGCAGGGCGGTGACGCGATACTGCACGATCAGCGTGTTGCGGCGGCCGGTGATGTCGTGCGCGTCGCCGCTGGCGCGCAGATCGCGCAGGATCTCCTCGGCAATGCCATGCGTCACCAGCCGCGGCTGCCGTCCGTTGGAGTAGAAGCCGCAGAACGTGCCCACCATCGAGCCGGTCGCCTGGCCGCCGAGCTGCGGCGCGCCGTCGACAAGCACCACGCGGCGGCCGAGCCGGGCGGCCTCCAGCGCCGCGGCGATGCCGGCCGCACCCGAACCAAGCACGCAGAGATCGCCAGTGAGCCTGGTCGTCCCCGCAGAGCGTCTGATGATCTTCGTCGAATAGTCTAGCGCCACCGCAGCACCCAGCGCTCGAGGCGGCTCAATAAGGTGCCGATCAGCAGGCCCAGCAGCGAGAGGATGACGACGCCCGCCAGGAGTTGGTCCGTCTGCATCAGATTGCCCGCGGTCAGAATGAACTGGCCGATGCCATATTGCGCGCCGATCATCTCCGCCGAGACGAGGAGGATCAGCGCAATGGACGCTGAGATGCGAAAGCCTGCGAGAATGCCAGGCAGCGCGCCCGGCAGGATGATCTTCCAGACGATCGCGAACCAGGGCAGGTTGAAGCTCTGCGCCATGCGGATCAGGTTCCGCGGCACGTTGTCGATGCCGCTATAGGTCGCGATCACGGTCGGGAAGAACACGCCGAGCGCGATCGTCGCGACCTTCGACGCCTCGCCGATGCCGAGCCACAGGATGAGCAGCGGCAGCAGCGCGATCTTCGGGATCGGGAACAGCGCCGCCACTGCGGGCACGCCAACAGCGCGCGGCAGTGACCAGATTCCCATCGCGGCGCCGACGCTGAGCCCGGTGATTGTGCCGAGCGACCAGCCAGTCGCGATGCGGAACAGGGAGTCATTGATGTTCCGCCAGAACGCGTCGGAGCGGATCAGCTCGGCCAGCGCGGCGGCCACGGCTGAGAGCGGCGGTAGCGCCAGCGTGCTCACCCAGCCGGCGCGCGAGGCGGTCTCCCACAGCACTAGCACCACCGTGAAGAAGATGACCGCCGCGAGCCAACGCGGCCGTAGCGCGAAGCCGCCGCCGCGGAACTCGACGGGACGCGGCTGCATCTCAGTCATCGGGCATGTCTCCGACCCGGACCTCCCGCTCCGCTACCTGCGCCTCCTGCCGGATCAGATCCCACAGCTTTTGCCCGAGGACTGCAAGCTGGACCTGGCCCGAAGGAGTCGCGCGTTCGGCTTGCGGCAGGTCGATGGCGACGAGCTCGCGCAGCCGGCCAGGACGACGCGACAGCACGGCGACGCGGTCCGCCACGCGCAACGCTTCACTGAGATTGTGGGTGACGTATACGGCCGTGGTCCGCTGCTCCAGCCATAGAGCGAGGAAATCCTCCATCAGCAGGTCGCGCGTTTGCGCATCGAGCGCCGAAAGCGGTTCGTCCAGCAGCAGGATGGCCGGCCTCACGACCAGAGCGCGCGCAATGCCGACGCGCTGGCGCATGCCCCCCGAGAGCTGCTTCGGAAAGGAGCGGCGGAACTCCAGCAGCCCGGTGCGGCTCAGAACGTGTTCGACGCGTTCCTTCCTCTCCGCTGCCGAGAGCGGATGGTGCTCGAGCGCCAGTGCTACGTTACCTTCGACCGTGCGCCAGGGCAGCAGCGCAAAATCCTGGAAGATGTAGGTGAAGGGATTAAGCGAGCCCGAGGGCGGCTCGCCGCGCACCAGAACCCGACCTTCGCTCGGCTGCAGGATGCCGCCCATGATTCCGAGCAGGGTCGATTTGCCGCAACCGGATGGGCCGATCACCGCGAGAATCTCGCCCTTGCGCACCGTCAGATCGATCCGCTCAAGTGCGACGACATCGCCGTAGCGATGCCCGACATTCTCGACGATCAGCTCCAAGAAACCTCAACCTGCCCGATACGAATATTCAGACGACGCCCCTATTTCGGCACGTTGAAATGACCTTTGATGAATGACAGGTCGATCATGCTCTTCGCGTCGGCGCTCTTGTCGACAAGGTTCACGCTCTGCCAGAAAGCGAGCTGGTTGTAGATGTCGTCGACAAGCAGCCGGCCCATCGGATCAATATAGGGCAGCCCGACCTCGAGCAGCTCCGGCGGCTGCTGCATGGTCGCCGACATGATGCGCATCATGTCGTCGAACCCTTCGCCGCGGATAATCTTGCCGGACGCATTCTTCGCGTTGAACGCCTTGTGATAGGCTGTCGCCGCCTTCTGATACGCGCGGACGAACGCCTCGACGACCGGCCGCCGTTCGGTGATGTTCTTAGGACTGGTGAAGAGCGCCCCGAGCTGCCAAGGCGTCTCATCACCGACCCAGCCGAGGATCTTGCCAGCCCCCTCCTGCTCGAGCGCCCTCGCGCCGTTGACCGGGATCAGCGTTGCATCCACCTGGCCGCCCTTGAAGGCCGCCTGCATCGCCGGCAATGCGTTGAGCTGCCGTAGCACGACGGAGTTGATGTCAAAGCCGTACTTCTGCGCGAGCTTGCCGAGCGAATAGTGGAAGGTCGAGCCGGTCGTCGTCGTCGCCACCGATTTGCCGGCGAAATCCTTCAACGAACGGAATCCCTTCGCATACGCATCATTGGTCACCATGTAGGCGACGAGATTGAAACCGGGCTCCTCGCGGCTCTGCGCGCCGATGATCTTGACGCCGCCTTTGGCAGCGAGGTTGTAGAAGCTGGCGGTCAGCCCGGTGACGGCGAAATCCACATCGCCCGAAACGACCGCAAGCGGCGGCTGCGCCGCGGCGGTGAACAGCTTAAGCTCGACGTCGAGCCCTTGCTCGCGGAAATATCCCTTGTCGATTGCGATGAAGATCGGGCCTGAGGAGGTCAGCCGCAGCGCGCCGACCGACACCTTGGTCTGCGCCTGCACAACCAACGGCATGAGCAGCAGTGCGAGCCCTGTGAATGCAATCCACAATCTCCGCATGTTCTCCTCCGCGCTCATTCTGCCGTTGTGGCCTATATGCCGATCCGCCGGCGGCAAAGTCAATTGCGGCGCGGGTTTTACCCGGCGAGAACAGTGAGGCCGCCGCGTATGCCGAAGCTCCCAATCCGGCCCGCGTCGCCGCTGAATCCCGCCGGGCTATTGCATGGGGCAGCGGCAGGCGCCAAAGATGCCGCGATGGCAAAGCCTCGAGTCGTCTCGCTGATCGCCAGCGCCACGGAAATCGTCGCCGCTCTCGGCGCCCGCGACCTGTTGGTCGCGCGCAGCCATGAGTGCGACTTCCCGGAGGACGTCGCATCGCTACCGGCGGTCACCGCACCGAAGCTCGACATCGCCAAGCCGAGCGGCGATATCGACCGCCAGGTCAAGGCGCTGCTTGAGCAGGCGCTGTCCGTTTATCGGGTCGATGCGGAGCGGCTGCGCGCGCTCGCCCCCGACATCATCGTTACGCAGACGCAATGCGAGGTTTGCGCCGTCTCGCAGTCCGATGTCGAGGCCGCACTGGCGGACTGGACCGGCGCGCGGCCGCAGATCGTCTCGCTGGCGCCGAACGGCCTGGAGGACGTGCTAACCGATATCACGCGCGTCGCCGCGGCGCTCGGGATGGAGGAGAGCGGGCGTACGCTGATCGGGCAGATGCGCGTGCGCATGGAGGCGATTGCGCGGCGGATCTCCACGTCTCAAGCGCGGCCGCGCGTCGCGGCGGTTGAGTGGATCGAGCCGCTGATGGCGGCCGGCAACTGGGTGCCCGAGCTTGTAGCGATGGCTGGCGGCGAAAACCTGTTCGGCGAGGCCGGCCGGCATTCGCCCTGGATGGAGTGGCGCGACCTCGTCGCCGCCGATCCGGACATCATCCTCGTCCTGCCTTGCGGGTTCAATATCGCGCGCAGCCTGCAGGAGATGCCTGCGCTGTCGGCAAGGCCGGAGTGGGGCCGCCTGCGCGCGGTGCAGGCGGACTCGGTCTTCGTCACCGACGGCAACCAGTATTTCAATCGTCCCGGCCCGCGCCTCGTCGAGTCGCTCGAGATTCTCGCCGAGCTGCTGCATCCGGACGCCTTCCCCGCCCGTCATGCTGGAACGGGCTGGATTCGCCTGCCGCAAACGGTTAGCTAAGAGCGCGACCGCAGCGCCCCGCGACGCGGAGAGACCCTCATCCCCCGCCTTCTCCCGCAATCGGGAGAAAGGGTCCCGAGCCGCATCGCGCCGGAAACCCTCTCCCGATTGCGGGAGAAGCCAGGGCCGCACCGCACGCGACCGTCCTGCCAGTTGCTCATTGGAATGCAATCGACCCTGAAATTCGCCCGAATCCTGCTCATCTTTTGCGCAGCGCTAGTCGCTGCGACGGGTGTGGCACACGCACAGACGCCGCCGTCTAGCGTGTCGGCGGCCGAGCTCGAGAAGCTGGTCGGCCTGCTCGAGAACGACGCGGAGCGGCAGCGCTTCGTCGAGCAGCTCAAGGCGCTGGTCGAGGCGCAGCGGCAGACCGCGCCCGCGGAGCCCGTCATTCCCGACCGCGTCGCCGCGCGGTTCCTTGGCGGCCTGTCCGGCCAGGTCGCCGAGTTCGGCGCCGGCATCATGCGTGCGGCCAGCTTCGTCGCGGATGCACCGAAGCTGCTCGCCTGGATCGAGCAGCAGGCGGAAAGCGAATGGTCGCGGCAGCGCCTGACGGAGATACTCAGCAAAGTCATCGCCGTGCTGCTCGGCGGCTGGCTCGCCGAGTGGGTCGCACTCCGGCTGCTGGGGCGCGCGCGGCGCACGCTGGAGACGCGCGAGATCGGCCGCGGCTGGGCACGCGCGCCCTTCACGCTGCTGCATGCGCTCGTAGCACTGGTGCCGATCCTCGTCTTCGCCATCGCGGCGTTCGCGATCCTCGGCGTGATCGCGCCGAGCCGCACCGCGAGCCTAGTCGCGGTGGCGCTGATTAATGCGAACCTGATCGCGCGCGCGATCGCCTTGGTGGCCTGGACCGTTCTGGCGCCGACCGTGCCGCGGCTGCGCCTGGTGCCGCTCGGTGACGAGAACGCGAACTACCTCTACATCTGGATCCGGCGGCTCACCAATATTTCCATCTACGGTTACTTCCTCGCGGAGGCGGCCCTGCTGGTGGGCCTACCGCGCGCTGGCCACGCCTTCCTGCTCAAGCTGCTCGGGGTCGTCGTTTCGCTGCTGATGGTCGTGCTGGTGCTGCAGAACCGCACTAATGTCAGCCGGGCGATCCTCGGACTCGGGCAGCCAAGCCTTCTGCGCCGTCGCCTCGCCGATCTGTGGCACGTGCTGGCGGTGATCTACCTGCTCACTGTCTGCTTCATCTGGCTGGTGCGGCCGGAGGGCGGGCTCGAATTCGTCACGCGCGCCACGGCACTGACGCTCGTCATCGTGCTGGCGGCGTGGGCGGTGGCGAGCCTGCTGCGGCGGCTCATCGGCCTGCTGTTCCGCCTCACCGATGACGTGCGCCGCCGCTTCCCCACCCTGGAGGTCCGCGCCAACCAGTATCTGCAGATCGTCAACGTCGTCGTCGTGGTGCTCGTCTACGGTTTCGCGGCGCTGTCGATCTTCCAGGCCTGGGGCTTCGGCTCGCTGGAATGGCTGGCCACGCCGCTCGGGCGCCGCGTCGGCGCCAGCGTCGTGTCGATCATCATCACCGTGGTGGTGGCGCTCCTCATGTGGGAATTCGTCACCGCCCTGCTGGACCGCTATCTGGCGCGGGCGCTGGGCGGCGGGCTCGATGAGCTGCGGCGCGCGGCGCGCGTGCGCACGTTGATGCCGCTGCTGCAAAACGTGATGCTCGGCGTGCTCGCGGTCTTCGTGGTGCTGGTCATCTTGTCAGAGATCGGCGTCAATATCGCGCCGCTTCTGGCCGGGGCCGGCGTGGTCGGCATCGCCGTAGGCTTCGGCGCGCAGACGCTCGCCAAGGACCTGATCAGCGGCATCTCCGTCATCCTCGAGGACTCGATCGCGGTCGGCGATGTCGTCCGGCTGGGCGACCGCTCGGGCGTCGTGGAATGGATGTCGCTGCGCTCGCTCCGCTTGCGCGACGGCACCGGCACGGTGCACTGGATCCCGTTTGGCGACGTGCAGATCGTATCGAACATGACGAAAGACTTCTCTTACGCGAGCTTCGACCTCGGCGTGAGCTACACCGCCGATGTCGACCACGTGATGGCGGTAATGCGCAGGATCGCCGAGGAGATGCGCGCCGATCCGGAATTCGGCCCGATGATCCGCGAAGATATCGAGATCTGGGGCGTCGACCAGTTCCTCGACTCCGCTGTGCTGATCAAGGCGCGCATCAAGACGGCGCCAGGCCGGCAATGGCCGGTCACGCGCGAATACAATCGGCGCATCAAGAAGGCGTTCGACGCCGCCGGCATCGAAATCCCATTCCCGCAGCGCGTCGTGCGCGTCGTCGACGAGCGCAAGTCGCTGCCTGGTGCTGCGGCCTCGTAGCCCGCGACAGCGCTCACGTCTGTGCCAGCAGCGCCTCCAGTTCCTCCGGCGTCTCCGCCGACACGACCTTACGGGCGAGATCGTAGGAGAAGCCGGCGCGACCGAGCGCTGCAAGGTCGCGCTCACGCAGTTCGGCACGATCCTTGAGCCGCCACGGCCCGAGGCGCCGCCGCCGCGCGAAGGCGATGGCGGCCGAGAGATCAGGATCGGCGGACTCCTCGGCGAGGCTGCCCAGCGCCGAACCGATCGCGTCGCTGTCCACCCCTTTCGCCGCCAGCCGGCGCGCGATCTGCGCGCGCGGCCGCCCCTGGCGCAGCAGGCTCCGGGCCCGACCCTCGGCATAGGTGCGGTCGTCGAGCAGCCCGCGCGCGCGGTAGCGCTCGACGAGGGCGTCGACCAGCCGCCGTCCCTCCTCGCGGTCGCTGATGCCGGCGCGCGCCGCCTTCTCGACGCGACGCATCAGCACCCGCGCGAGGTTCTCCGCCGACGAAGCGTAGCGCTCTAGATAGAACAGCGCGGCCTTGTC
>DATAAP010000685.1:0-2202 GCA_036260035.1 Alphaproteobacteria bacterium
CGTTGCGCCCGGTGCGCCAAAACGCGTCACGCCGAGCCTGCGGAAAACATCCCTAAGAGCGGGGTGCGGCAGTTTTCCTTGTGCTTGTGCGCCGACTCGGCAGCCTCTAAGATTCAGTGCCGCCGCGTTCGTCGCGCCGGCTGTTTCCGGCACAGGAAGCATAACAAAGTCAACAAGTTAGCCTGAGGTTCGGGCCGTAAAACCGGGTCCGGAGCCAAGGGGGAGTCCGCTTGGTTTGAGCTTGGTGCAGTAGGTCTACGGTGCGTTACGTGTCCACGCGCGGCGAAGCTCCGCCGCTTGGTTTTGTCGATGTGACGCTCGCGGGACTCGCACGCGACGGCGGCCTGTATGTGCCGGAGAGCTGGCCGCGGCTTGAGGCGCGCAGCATTGAAAGCTTCGCCGGGCGTGCCTACGCCGAAGTGGCGGTCGAGGTGATCCGGCCGTTCGTCGGCGATGCTATTCCCGAGCACGATCTCGCCCGTATGGCGCGCGAGGCCTACGGCAATTTTCGCCATCCGGCCGTGACGCCACTCACCCAATACGGCGTCAATGATTTCATGCTGGAGCTGTTTCACGGTCCAACGCTCGCGTTCAAGGATCTGGCAATGCAGCTCCTCGGGCGGCTCATGGATCACGCGCTTGCCGCGCGCGGCGAGCGCACGACGGTTGTGGTTGCGACCTCCGGCGATACCGGCGGCGCGGCCGTGGAAGCGTTTCGCGGTCGCAGCCGCACCGATTTGTTCGTCCTGTTTCCGCACCGCCGTATCTCGGAGGTGCAGCGGCGGATGATAACGACCGCGGCCGACGACAACGTGCATGCCATCGCCATCGAGGGTACGTTCGATGACTGCCAAGCGATCGTGAAGGGGCTGTTCAACCATCATGCTTTCCGCGACGGCGTCGGGCTCTCCGGGGTCAATTCGATAAACTGGGCGCGCATCGTGGCGCAGGCGGTCTATTACTTCACCGCCGCAGTCGCGCTTGGGGCAACGCACCGCAAGGTCGCGTTCACTGTGCCGACCGGGAATTTCGGCGACATCTATGCCGGCTATGTCGCCACGCGCATGGGCCTGCCGGTCGATCGGCTGGTGATCGCGACCAACGTAAACGACATCCTGGCGCGCACGCTCGCCACAGGGGCCTATGAGCCGCGCGAGGTCGTGTCGACCACCTCGCCTTCGATGGACATCCAGGTCGCCTCCAATTTCGAGCGCATCTTGTTCGATGCCGGCGGGCGCGACGACAAGTCGGTGCGGGCGATGATGGCTTCGCTCGCGCAGTCGCGCCGCTTCACGCTTCACGCCCGCCAGCTGTCGGCGCTGCGCACGAGTTTTGCCGCGAATCGTGCTGACGAGCAGGAGACTGCCGCCGCAATCCGCACCGTACTGCGGGAAACGGGCCATTTCATCGATCCGCACACCGCGGTTGGAATCGCAGTGGCGGAAAAAGAGGCACGTGATCCCGCGCTGCCGATGATCGTGCTCTCGACCGCGCACGCAGCCAAATTTCCCGATGCAGTGGAGGCCGCTTGCGGCATCCGCCCGCCGCTGCCGGATTGGCTCGGCGACCTCCATGATCGTCCTGAAAAATTCACCACGCTGCCTGTCGATCAGGCAGCAGTCGAACACCACATCCTGTCGTCCAGCCGCGCCGCACGCGAAGGAGCCGCCGCATGAGCGTTGAAGTGACCCGTCTTGCATCCGGATTGACCGTCGTAACCGACGCCATGCCGCACCTTGAGTCTGCCTCGCTTGGCGTCTGGGTCGGTGCCGGCAGCCGCGACGAACGTCCCGACGAGCACGGCATTTCGCACCTGCTCGAACACATGGCGTTCAAGGGCACCGCGCGCCGCACCGCTCGGCAGATCGCCGAGGAGGTGGAGGCGGTCGGCGGCGATCTCAACGCCGCCACGAGCCACGAGACGACCGCATTCTATGCGCGGGTGCTGCGCGCCGACGTGCCGCTCGGTCTCGATGTCTTGGCGGACATTCTGTCGAGCCCCACGTTCGACCCGGCGGAGCTACAGCGCGAGCAGAACGTGATCGTGCAGGAGATCGGCGCCGCCGAGGACACGCCCGACGACATCGTGTTCGACAAGCTGCAGGAGACTGCGTTCCCGGGCCAGCCGCTTGGCCGCTCGATCCTAGGCACGCCCGAGACATTGCGTTCCTTCGATCGCACGAGCCTCGCCGCTTACCTCGC
>DATAAP010000686.1:0-10843 GCA_036260035.1 Alphaproteobacteria bacterium
GTCGCCGACTTGTCGCCGTCAGCGGTGGCGATCCGCATGCGCGCCAAGAACGGGCGCGCCGGCGCTGGCTCCGGCGTGGTGATTGCACCCGACGGCTATGTCATCACTAACAGCCATGTCGTGCACGGCGCCGAGACGCTGGAGGCGACCGTCGCGGGATGCGAGGCCGTGTCCGCGACCCTGGTGGGTGCCGATCCCGACACCGACCTTGCACTGATCCGGCTGAATGCCGGTGGCCTGTCCGCCGCGACGCTCGGCGATTCCGACCGCCTGCGCGTCGGCCAGCTCGTCGTCGCGATTGGCAATCCGCTCGGCCTCGACGCGACGGTCACCGCCGGCGTGGTCAGCGCCCTGCGGCGCACCCTGCGCAGCCTGTCCGGCTCGCTGATCGAAGACGTCGTCCAGACCGATGCAGCACTCAATCCCGGCAACAGCGGCGGCGCGCTGGTCGATTCGCGCGGCCGCGTCGTCGGCATCAACACGGCGGTGGTCGCTGGCGCGCAAGGCCTGTGCTTCGCCGTGCCGGTCAACACCGCCAAATGGGTCGTGCCGCTGCTGCTGCGCGACGGGCGCGTGGTGCGCGGCCGCATCGGCCTGTCCGGCGCGACCACAGCCCTGCCGCGCCGCCTCGTCGTGCACCACCAGCTGCCGAGCGACACGGCGGTGCGTGTGGTCGACATCGCGCCCGGCGGTCCCGCCGCTGCGGCCGGCCTCGCGTCGGGCGATACCATCGTCACCGTCGAGGGTAACCCGGTGCGCTCGGTCGACGACCTTCGCCGCGCGCTCGCCCGCGACGCGGTCGGCCGCGCGCTCGAGTTCGCGTATCTGCGCGGCGCGACGCTGCACCGCACCGCAGTCCAACCGGTGCCCAACCGCGGCTGATATCGCTGCATTGCGGCCGAAGGGACCGCTTCGCCGTCTCCTGCGTTACGGCCGGTGCCCAACCAGGAGTCCCAGGATGCCCATACTCGGAAGAAGCTTGTCCGCCTTCGCCGCAGGTGCGGCGCTGAGCTTTGCCGCAAGCCGGCTGATGCCGCCGCTCGCCGGCCGCGCCATCGGCATGGCGCGCGTCGCCGCCGGCGGCGACCCGTTCGAGGCGCTCGCGCGGGACCACCGCACTGTGCTCGGCATGATGGATACGCTGCTGCAGTCGGACGGCCAGGCGCGCATGCGCCGCACCGCCGGGCTGATGCAGATCAAGCGCTCTTTGACCGCGCATGCCCTCGCCGAAGAGGACGTGGTCTATCCGATGCTGCGAGAGGAGGTCGGCGCGGTCGAGGCATCCGACCGGCTCTACCGCGAGCATGCGGAGATCAAGATCCATCTCTTCAAGCTCGAGCACATGCGCTCGGACGACACGCGCTGGCAAGGCGAGATGCAGGCTCTGCGCGATCTCGTCGCGCGCCATGCCGCGGATGAAGAGAACAACGAGTTCCCGCGCCTGCGCGAGCGGCTGTCGCACGAGAACATCCTGCAGCTTTCCGGCGACGTCTCGCGCGAGAAGCAGTTCGTCCTGTAGCCGGGTCGCAGCCGGACCGGACCGTACTCTACGCGGCGCGGCGCGCCATGTGCCGGCTGACGAGCTGCTCCACCGTTTCGGGCAGGAACGGCTTGGCCAGGACCGGCGCGCCGCGGAAGCGCGGATCGATGCCGGACTCGCCATAGCCGGTGACAAAGGCGAAGGGCACGTTGCGCGCGGCCAGCACCTCGGCGACGGGATAGACCAGCTCGCCGCGCAGATTGACGTCGAGGAATGCGCCGTCGACCCGCTCGCTGATTGCGGCCTCGCGAGCGCGCTCGATGCTGGCGATCGGGCCGACCACCTCGCAGCCAAGGTCGCGCAGCGTGTCTTCGATGATCATCGCGACCATCGCCTCATCCTCGACCAGCAGGATTCGGAGGCCCGTAAGCGATGCTTCGCTCATGACACCGCAATTCTCTCGGAGAGTGGTAGTCTGATGCGACACCGCACGCCCGCTTCATCGAACTCCAGCGCCACACCGCCGTCAAGCTCCTGGGCAATGCCGCGCTCGATCAGTCTTGAACCGAATCCGCGTCGCTGGGGCGGCGCCACTCTGGGGCCGTCCCGTTCGCTCCAGGCGATCGCGAGGACCCTGTTCGCCTGCAATCCGTCCAGTGACCATTCCACGGAAATGCGGCCGTGGGAGTTCGACAACGCGCCGTACTTCGAGGCGTTGGTAGTCAGCTCGTGCAACGCCATGCTCAGCGTCACGGCGGCCGAGGGCTTCAGCCGCATGCTCGGTCCGCTGATGCAGAGGCGACCCGACTCAAGGCCATAGGGTTCCAATGTCTGCCGCACGATGTCGTCGAGCTCGGCCGACTGCCAGCTGCTTCGCGTCAGCAAATCGTGGGCCCGGCTGAGCGCGACAAGACGCGAGACGAACGCATCCTGGAAATCGGGGCTCGTCGCCGTGTTGCGCATGGTCTGCATGGCGATCGACTGCACGCTCGCGAGCGTGTTCTTGACGCGATGGTTCAGCTCATTGATTAGCAGTTCGCGCTGCTCCTCCGCCTGCTTGCGCTCGGTGATGTCGATGACGGACCCGATATAGCCGAGGAACTCGCCGGCTTCGCCGAAGCGCGGAACCGCCGCATCGATCGCCCAGCGGTAGTCGCCGTCGTGCCGGCGCAGGCGGTATTCGAGCCGGAAGGGCACGTGCCGCGCATTCGCATCGACAAACGCGTGGCGCGCCGATGCGCGATCGTCCGGATGGACGCAATCGATCCAGCCGAACCCAAGCCCGTCCTCGACCCGCTGGCCGGTAAACTCGTACCACGAGCGCCCGAGATAGGTGCACGCACCGCTCGCATCGGTCACCCAGACCATGACCGGCGCGTAATCCGCCATATTGCGGAAGCGCGCCTCGCTTTCCACAAGCGCCTGTTGCGCCTCGACGCGCTCGGTGACGCTCTCCACGACCGCGAGAACCTGCTGCGCATCGATTCGCGACAGCGTGATGCGCACCCAATTTTCGTTGCCGTTCTTGCCGATATAGCGCTTTTCGAATGCGACCGGCCCAACGCCGGACTCCAGCCTCGCGACCACCTCCTTGTTCATCGCGATGTCATCGGGATGGGTGAAGGTCAGGCACGACGTCCCGATCAGCTCCTCAAGCGTGCGGCCGGCGATCGAGCAAAACGCGGCATTCGCGCGAATGATGTTGCAGTTGCCGTCCATGATGACCATGCCGACTCCGGCATTCTCGAACATCGCGCGTAGCTGCGCCTCGCTGGCGGCGAGGGCCTGCTCGGCACGGCGCCGCGCGGTGATGTCGATCGCAGCGCCGACAGCGCCGGTGACACGTCCCGTCTCGTCTCGCACCGGCGCTGCATTGACGAGTTCGTGGATGACCGAACCGTCGTCGAAGACGAGATCGAGCTCCTCAAGACGCACGACCTCCCCGCGGCAGGCCCGCTGCACCGGCAAGGCTTCGGGGGGGACCTCGCGCCCGCCCTTCATCGCGCGAAAATTCGACGGGCGCGTCTCCGGAGGCGCCGATTTGGAATGGTTGGCATCCGGACTGAGACGCAGGAGCTCGGCCGCATAGCGGCTTCCTGTGATCCGCGACGCCTCGGGGTCGTGCGCGACCCAAATTGCCGCAGGCACCGTCGCCATGATCGCGTCGAGCAGGGCTGCCCTGTCGCGGAGCTCCCGTTCGCGTGACCGCACCTCCTCCAGCGCCTTGCGCCGGGTCTCTGCCATCTGCAGATTGGCGTTGACGCGCGCGAGCAGCTCTCGCGCCGCAAACGGTTTGACCAGGTAGTCGTCGGCGCCGGCATCGAGCCCCTCGACCTGCGCCTCCTCCCCGGCACGCGCCGAGAGGAGGATGGCCGGGATGTCCGCGAGGGACGGATCGGCTCGAATGGCCCGCAGCAAGCCGATGCCGTCAAGGCTGGGCATCATCACGTCGCTCAGTACCAAATCGGGGCGCCTTTCTGCGATGGCGGCGAGCGCCTCCAGCCCGTCGCGCGCGAGCTCGACATCGTGCAACGGCCGCAGCAGCCGCGCGATGTATTCGCGCATGTCGGCATTGTCATCCACGATCAGCACGCGCCTGCGCGCGAGCGGGCGGCCAAGGGCTGCCCCCGCCGCTGCATCGTGTCCGACCACGAGCTCCCGCGCGTCCTCCCCGCCTGGCAGCCAGCGCAGCGCCTCGTCGACGAATGCCTGGGCACGCAGCGAGGTTGAAACGAGCCGTCGCGCGCCGCCTATGCGGTCTGCCGGCAGATGAGCCGAGCCGAGCGGAATAGAGACAGTGAACGTGCTGCCGACTCCGGGCTCGCTATCGACGGCGACCTTGCCGCCGTGCAGCCAAACCAGTTCCTGGACGAGCGCGAGGCCGATGCCGGTCCCTTCGTGCGTGCGGCCGAGCGCGCCCGCGACACGGTGGAAGCGCTGGAACACGCGTGACTGCTCTTCCTTCGGAATGCCGGTGCCGGTGTCGCTGACGGTGAGCAAAGCCTGGCCGCCGCGCGCCGCCAGCCGAACCGCTATTCCGCCCTCGAGCGTAAACTTGAACGCGTTGGAGACGAGGTTCAGAACGATCTTCTCCCACATCTCGCGGTCGACATAGAGCGGCTCCGGCAGCGGCGCGCAATCCACCTCGAAGCGCAAGCCCGCGCGATCGCAGGCCGAGCGGAAATTGCTGGCGAGCTCCGCAGTCAAAGCGGCGAGATCGACGGGCTCATAGCTCGCCTCGATGCGCCCTGCCTCCACCCGGCTGAAATCGAGCAGCGTGTTCACCAGCCGCAGCAAGCGCAGGCTGTTGCGGTGGGCGATCATCAGCTCGGCGCGCCGCGCCTCGGAGAGGTCCTGCGCGCGCAGCGCCTCTTCAAGATTGCCGAGCATCAGCGTCAGCGGCGTGCGGAACTCGTGGCTGATATTCGAGAAGAATGCGGTCTTGGCGCGATCGAGCTCAGCCAGCGCCTCTGCGCGGCGCCGCTCGGCCTCATAGGCGCGGGCATTGGCGAGGGCGGTCGCGAGATGCTCGACGATGAGGTCAAAGAAGCCGCGATAGCGGTCGTCGAGCGCGCGCCGCGGATTGATGCCGGCGACGAGCACGCCCGTCGGCGCCGCCTGCCCGGCCTTGCGAACCGGAAGAACAAGGGCGGCGCGCACCTGCTCTGGCCAGTGGTCGCCGCGGATACAGCCGATCCTCTCTTCGATGTCTTCGATCAGAAGCGGGCGGCCATGCAGCATCACCTCGGACAGGCGGAACAGGTCGATCCCGACATTTTTGAGCGGGACCTTGTCGGGTCCGACCGCCGGATCTCCGGTTCGGTGGACGGCCGCGATGCGCTGCAGCGCAGCCTCCTGCTCTTCCACAAGATAGAGCTGGGCGAACGGCACGTCGGGATGGCCGCGCAGGACGCTTGCGAAGGCCTCGCAAGCAGTCTTGACTGACTTCGAATCTGCCGTGCGCGCAGCGAGCTCGCGCAGCAGCGCAAGGCGCCGCTCGCTGAGCACGCGGTCGGTCGTTTCACTGACAGCCGAGAAGACGCCGCTGACGGTACCGTCGCGCTCCTTAATCGGGCTGTACGAGTATGTGAAGTACGCTTCTTCCGTATAGTTGTTGCGCTCAAGAACAAGCAAAAGGTCGTCCGACCAAGTCGCTTCGCCGCGTTCCATCACGCTACCGAGCTGGTGGCCAATTATGTCCCAGATCTCGGGCCAAATGAGCCGACCCGGCGAGCCAAGCGCTTGCGGATGCTTGTTCGCCCCCAGGACCGGCCGCCATGCATCGTTATAGGCAAGCACGAGTTCAGGGCCGAGCCACAGCACCATCGGGAAGCGCGAGTTCAGGCAGATGCTGACGGCCGTACGCCAGCTCTCTGGCCATTGTTCGATCGGACCGAGCGGCGTCCGCGCCCAATTGTGCACGCGCATAAGCGCGCCCATTGCGCCGCCGCCGGCGAGGAAAGTTGCCGCCTGCGTTGCCGTTTCCGTCCGTTCGGCAACGACGCCCAACTCCCGCATCATCAACCTTGATCCCCCAACGACAGACCGGCCCGTTGTCGTAACGCCGCGCTTCGCGCTTGGTTCCACACCGGGCGGAATTTCGCAGTTCTACAACCTAACTTTCGGTAAGTCTTCGCTTTGATTCCCGGCCGCAGCGCTACGCCCCGGTGTCCTCGGCCCCCCGAGCGTCTCCATTCAGCTCCCACGATCCGATGGAGCGCCCTTGTCGTGCGGCGAGCTACTTGAATAGCACCTTCGGCAGCCAGGTGGCGATACCGGGCACCGCCATAACAACGCCGAGCATCATCAGACTGATCACCACATACGGCGTCACGGCGCTGAAGACCTGCCGCATCGCGATCTGCGGCGGGGCAACGCCCTTCATCGTGAACAGCAGCAGGCCGAAGGGAGGAGTCAGCAATCCCAGCTGCATGCAGATCAGGAACAGCACGCCGAACCACAGCGGGTCGAGGCCCAGGAGCTGCACTAGCGGCATGAAGAACGGCAGCGTGATCAGCATCATGCTGACCTGGTCTACGAAGCAGCCCAGCAGCAGCAGGATCAGCATCATGCCGAGCACGACGACCATTGGCGACAGCCCCTGCCCGGCCACCAGGCTGACAAGGCCATTGGCGCCACCTGAAAAGCTGAGGATCTGCGCGAAGGTCGTGGCGCCGACGATGATGAAGAGGATGGTGCCGGAGATGGCCGCGGTTCCCATCAGCGCGTCCATCAGCCCGCGCCAGGTAAGCGCCCGGTAGACGGCGGCGACGGCGACGGTGGCGACGGCGCCGAGGGCCGCGGCTTCCGTCGGCGTCGCCCAGCCGGCCGCCATCGCGCCGATCACCACGCCGAAGATGATGAACAGCGGCAGCACGTAGACGACCAGCGGCCGCCAGCGCGCCCAGCCGCGCACGGGTGTGAACGCGTCGTCGCGCGGCGCGAGTCCGGGGCGCAGCGCCGCCGAGAGGATGATGTAGGCGACGAAGGTCACGCTCAGCAGCAGGCCCGGCATGATGCCGGCGATCAGCAGCTGCGAGATGGAGATGCCGGCGAGGCTGCCGAGCAGCACGGCCAGCGCAGAGGGCGGGATCAGCATGTCGACGCCGCCGATCGCCATGATTGGCCCCATCGCGAGGTTCGGGTGGTAGCCGCGCTTCAGCATCTCCGGCAGCATCAGGCTTCCCAGCAGCGCGGTGGTGGCGATGGTGGAGCCGGAGATCGCCGAGAACACCGTGCCCGCGACGACCGCGACGACGGCGAGCCGGCCGGGCACGCGGCGGATCAGCAGCTCGATCGCCTCGATCGCCTTCATGGCAACGCCGGTGTGGAACAGCACCTCGCCCATCAGCACGAAGAACGGGATCGGCGTCAGCGAGAAGCTGTTGACTGAGGCGACCGCATTGCGCGCGAGCTGCGTCAGTCCGGCATCGCCGCCGAGGAAGAGGATGGCGCCGAGGATGTTGACGCCGATGAAGGCGAAGGCAACCGGCACGCCGAGTGCCATCAGTACGCTCAGCGCGCCGAACAGGAGGACGAGGGCCGTCTGCCAAGCCATCAGGCGGCCTGTGTTGCGCGCAAGGCCATGCGCCGGACGAACTCAATGGCGAGCATCAAGCCCGCGAACGGCACCGGCACGAACAGCCACCACTCGGGAAAGACCAAGGTCTTGATGATGAGGGAGCCGATCGCGCGCGAGTCGAGGATCACCTTGAGGCCGTACCAGGCGAGAGTGAGGCTGCCGACCAGACCGACCAGATCGGCGAGCTGGTCGAGCCAGCGCGCGACCGCGCGCGGAACCGAGGTCACAAGGATCTCAACCCGGACGTGCTGGTTCGCATGCAGCAGCCAGGGTGCAGTCAGGAAGGTTGCGACCGGCAGGCTGTACTCGGAGATCTCGACGATCCACGGCAAGGTGCCGAAGCCGAGGTTGCGCAGCACGACGTCGAGCGTCACCAGCAGCGCCACGACGCCGAAGAGCAGCGCCGCAATGACGCCGCAGGCGCGCATGAGCAGGCGGTAGAAGGCGGAAGCAGAGATCATGAATGAGTCTTCTTGGCGTCGGCTGCGCCGACGCGTCCCCTCACCCTAGCCTTTCCCGCGCGGGGAGAGGGTTTTCGCCGTTCTCGCTCAACCGCCCCTCTCCCGCCTGCAGGAGACAGAGAAGGAGCCGCGCGCGTCAGCGCGCGGGAGGGTAAGGGGTCGCGGTGGCAGCCACACGCGTGATCGCATCACTTGCTCAGGAGCTGCCGCAGCTTCGGCCCATGCTCCGGGCTCTTGTCGATGATACCCTTCCAGCCGACCTCGTAGGCCTTCTTGACGTACCCGTCGCCGACAGCGCCGTCGAACTTGATCACCTGGATGCCCGCCGCGGCCTGCTTCTTGACCTCTTCCTCGTTGAGCTTGAGGTAGTCGCCCATCAGGCTCTCGACCCAGACGGCCTGCTGGCTGAGGAAGGCGCGCTGCTTGTCGTCGAGCCTCTTCCAGGTGTTGAGGTTGACCAGGATGCTGACCTCGGCGCTGTAGAAACCGGGATCGACGCGGAACTTGGTCTTCTCCTGCCAGCCGAGATCGAAGATGCCGGAGATCGGCCAGCCATAGCCGTCGACCACACCGCGCTCGAGCGCGGTGTACACCTCGCCGGGTGCGGTCTGCACAACGGTGGCGCCGAGCGCCTGGAAGAAGTCGCGATAAACCGGCGTGATGCGGATCTTGAGGCCGGTGAGGTCCGGCTTGTCGATCTTCTTGTTGAGGTAGAGGTGGAACGGCGAGTTGTCGACGGCACGTGCCAGGTACTGCACGTTCATCTTCTCGTTCCAGAGCTTGTTTATGTAGTCGTAGGCGCCGTTCTTGCGCTGCTCCTGGATCGAGATCTGGCTGAGCTTGAGCGAGTCCGCTTCCGGCATGATGTTAGTGTAGAAGGCACCGGTGACGTTGGCTATGTCGACGACGCCGTTGCGCACCGAGTTGCCGACCTCGAAAGGCGGCATCGCCTTCGGCCCGCCGATATAGTTGATCTGGACGAGGCCCTTGCCCTCCTCGTTCACCTTCTTCACGAAGCGCTCGAAATGCAGGGAGTTGACGGTGTTCTCGGCGAACGAGCTGACCCCGCGCAGCGTCACCTCCGCCGCCTGCGCGCCAAGCGCCAGCATCAGCGCGCCCGACAGCGCGACCGCCCCTGCCAATTGCCTTTTCATTGTCCTGCGCTCCCCTTTTCTATGAACCGACGGCGATGCGGGGACCGGCCTCAGGCTGGCCCCGCGATTGAATCTTTTTTTCCGCGGAGGGGCGGGTCTCAGGCCCGCCCTCTCGCAACGAGGACTGCAGCTGCGCCAGCGCCTTGTCGAGCGCATCGCCTTCGGGATCGGCTAGCGCCGCCTCGCGCGCGCGCCTGATGGCGGCGGCGTCGGCATGCGGCCGGTCGATCAGCAAGACGAAGATGCGGTCGAAGTTGCGGCGGCCGCGCCAATGCGTCTCGCCATACCCTTTGAGCAGCTTGGCGCAGGCGGCGATTTCGACTGCCGCGGCGATGTCGCGATGCGCATGGCGCTGGATTGCATCGAGCCAGTGCCGGATGCGGTGCTGCTCCTCGGCGAAGCGCCAGCTGCGGCGACGCCACGGCTTCAGACGCGCCATCGTCCGCAGGATGAGGAAGCCGGTGATGGTCGTGGTCTTGATATGCAGTCCGACATTGAGCCGATCGGCGACGCCGAAATGCCGCGCCACGGCCATGATACGTCGGCCGAGTCCGGACGGTAGCACGGCGCAGAACTCCTCGACTCCGGGCTTGAGGAACTCGACGACGGCGACCGGCTCGTGCGGCTTGGCACCGACCTCGGCGCGGACGCGCGCATGGCGCGATGCGCGCGTCTTGAGATCGGCGACCCGGATCACGTCCTCGTAGCTCATCCACAGCGCCAGATGCCGCGCCGTCTCGTTGGTCAGCTTATAGTCGCTGCCAGGGCCGTGGCGGTCAGCGGCGAGGATCGGCGCCAGCCATTCGAGATATGTCCGCGCATACGCCGCGTCCTGGTAGTCGGTCAGGCGCCGCACGCCTTCCTCGATGATCGCGTGCGTCGCCGGCGGGAAGGTCTGCCGCACGATCTCGACCGGCTCGAGCGCGCGCGCCGCGTCTGCGGCAGGAGGCGCCGGCATGTCGCCACGCGCGCTGGAAAAGCCGGCGGCGAAGCCGCGCAGCGAGCCCTCGATGCCCTTGCCGGAGCGGCGGATCGCCGCCTCGCAGGCTTCGCGGCCGAACGGCAGCGCGCCGGTCGCGGCGATGGCGCCGAACAGCACGGCGTTGATGACGCTGCCGGTCTCCTGCGCGACCCGCGCGAAGTCGCGCAGCACCGGCCATTTCGCCAGCTCATCGGCCGCGCGTGTCACCGCAGTGCTGTCGAAGCGACCGTCAGTCATCGCCACCTTCTCGGCGATCGCATAGATGCGGTGCGTCGAGGCGACGAGCGTCGTGCGGTCCGGGCTGACATAGCCGTTCTGCATCGCGCGGCCGGCCTCGATCAGCTCAGAGGCGACCATCAGGTCGATGTTGCCGGGATTGGGCGTCAGCGCCATCACCGGCTGGCGGCCGTCGAGCGTGTCCGCGCGCGCTGGAAAGATCTCGACATAGTAGGTCGTGGCACCCGTGCGCTGCGCCACACCGGGGATCGAGGTGCTCTGCACCGGAAAGCCTTCGGCGTTCGCCGCGTCGACCAGCCAGTCTGCCAGCACGCCGCCGCCCTCGCCGCCCAGTGCCGCGATCAGGATCGTGACGGGCCGTTCGGGCAGCGCGGTCACGACGCGGGCGCCTCGCGCGCCAGCCAGGCGATCACGCGCCGCCGCAGGGCCTCAAGCGCGCGGTCGAAC
>DATAAP010000687.1:0-2405 GCA_036260035.1 Alphaproteobacteria bacterium
GTCGCCGACTTCTTCCCCGGCATGACCAGCCGCATCTCCGGCATCGGCCTCGGCGGCATCCAGCGCAAGGTGCGCCTGCTGCACGAGCGCGCCTGGGACGAGGACGTAATAGCGCTGCCGGTCGGCGGCTTCTACCGCTACCGCAAGTCGGGCGACCTGCATGCCTGGCAGGGTGACCTGATCCACACCTTGCAAGCGGCGTGCAGCAACGACTCCTATTCCACCTACAAGAAGTTCTCCGAAGGCGTGCGCAAACTGCCGCCGATCAGCCTGCGCGACTTGCTCGACTTCAAGCCAGGCCGCACGGCGATCTCGGTCGACGAGGTCGAATCGATCACCGAGATCCGCAAGCGGCTGGTAGCGCCGGGCATTTCGCTGGGCGCGCTCAGCCCCGAGGCGCACGAGACGTTGACCATCGCGATGAACCGCATCGGCGCCAAGTCCGACAGCGGCGAAGGCGGCGAGGACCCGGCGCGCTACAAGCCGCGCGCGGACGGCGACAATGCGTCGTCCGCGATCAAGCAGGTCGCCTCGGGCCGTTTCGGTGTTACGGCGGAGTACCTGAACAACTGCCGCGAGCTCGAGATCAAAATCGCCCAGGGAGCGAAGCCCGGCGAGGGCGGCCAGCTCCCCGGCATGAAGGTGACCGAGCTAATCGCGCGGCTCAGGCACTCGACGCCAGGCGTGACACTGATCAGCCCGCCGCCGCACCACGACATCTACTCGATCGAGGATCTGGCCCAGCTCATCTATGACCTGAAACAGATCAACCCCGACGCGCAGGTCTGCGTGAAGCTGGTGGCGCGCTCAGGCATCGGCACGATCGCCGCCGGTGTCGCCAAGGCGCGCGCCGACACGATCCTGATCTCCGGCCATAGCGGTGGCACCGGCGCGTCGCCGCAGTCGTCGATCAAATATGCCGGCGTGCCGTGGGAGATGGGGCTGTCGGAATCCAACCAGGTGCTGACGCTCAACCGCCTGCGCCATCGGATTCGGCTGCGCGTCGACGGCGGCATCCGTACTGGGCGCGACGTCGTCATCGCGGCGATGCTGGGCGCCGACGAGTTCGGCATCGGCACCGCCTCGCTGGTCGCGATGGGCTGCATCATGGTCCGGCAGTGCCACTCCAACACGTGCCCGGTCGGCGTGTGCGTGCAGGATCCCAAGCTGCGCGCCAAGTTCGAGGGCACGCCGGAGAAAGTCGTCAACCTGTTCACCTTCGTCGCGGAAGAAGTGCGCGAGATCCTGGCCCAGCTCGGCTTCCGCTCGTTGCGCGACATCATCGGCCGCAGCGACCTGCTGACCCAGGTGCTGCGCGGCGACGAGCATCTCGACGACCTCGACCTGAACCCGTTGCTGGTGCAGGCCGACCCGGGCGAGTTCCCGCGCTACTGCACGCTCGAGGGCCGCAACGACGTGCCGGGCACGCTCGACGAGCAGATGATTAAGGACGCCAAGCGAGCATTGGAGGACGGCGAGAAGATGCAGCTCGCCTACAACATCCGCAACACGCAGCGCGCGATCGGCACCAAGCTGTCCTCGATGATCACGCGCGGCTTCGGCATGTCGGGCCTCAAGCCCGGCCACATCACCGTGCGGCTGCGCGGCTCGGCGGGCCAGTCGCTCGGCGCATTCGCCGTGCAGGGACTCAAGCTCGAAGTGTTCGGCGACGCCAACGACTATGTCGGCAAGGGCCTGTCGGGCGGCACCATCGTGGTGCGGCCGACCACCGCCTCGCCGTTGCAGACCAACCTCAACACCATCATCGGCAACACGGTGCTTTACGGCGCCACCGCCGGCCGGCTGTTCGCGGCTGGGCAGGCCGGCGAGCGCTTCGCCGTGCGCAACTCGGGCGCCGAGGCGGTGATCGAGGGCTGCGGGTCGAACGGCTGCGAGTACATGACCGGCGGCACGGTCGCGATCCTTGGCCCCGTCGGCGACAATTTCGCGGCGGGCATGACCGGCGGCATGGCCTTCGTGCTCGACGCGGACGGCCGCTTCCAGGATCGCGTCAATCCCGAGACGGTCGTGTGGCAGCGCATCGACGCGGTCCACTGGGAGCAGGTGCTGAAGCGCATGGTCGAGCAGCATTTCCGCGAGACGCAGTCGCGCTATGTCGAGCGCCTGCTCGCCGACTGGGAGATCGTCCTGCCGAAGTTCTGGCAGATCGTGCCGAAGGAGATGCTGAGCCGCCTGCCCTACCCGCTCACGCGCGCCGAGGAAGCGAAGCGCGCCACGGCGGGCGCCGCGGACGACTAGCAAGTGATCTGAGCGCTGCGGGACAACGCTGATCGCGGTCCATCTTTCTGACTGGAAGGATGGACCGACGATTTGGCACTGTCTCGGCTCTGTTCCAGCCTATCCCAGCCGGTTTTCCTAAGGTCCCATGCCGCCCGTCCTGATCC
>DATAAP010000688.1:0-2372 GCA_036260035.1 Alphaproteobacteria bacterium
GCCTTGGCGCGCGCCTCGACCACGGCGGTCAGGGTCTCGCGCTCCTGGGCCGCATAGCCGCGCACGGTCTCGACCAGGTTGGGGATCAGGTCGGCGCGGCGCTGGTACTGGTTCAGCACCTGCGACCACGCCGCCTTGACCTGCTCGTCCAGGGTCGGGATGGTGTTGACGCCGCAGCCGCTCAGGAACAGGCTTGCGAGCAGGGCGAGCAGCAGCGGCCAACGCGGCCGCAACGCCGACGAGTGCGCCATCATTTTTCCACCTTGTTGGGTTTCAAACTTGTCACGCTTGCGGAGCTTCATTTGGTATGGACGCCCTAACGGGAAACCGTGCTATGTGGACGCTGCAACGGAATGCGTAACCCGGGCGCACGGCCCAGCTTTTCCTGATATGGGGCTGGCGGCCGCCGGGTGAAGGGTTTTTTCGCGGAGGGATATGATGCAGGCAGCGACCCAGCCAGTGATCAAGAGCGCCAAGACCATGTCCGATTTCAACCCGTCGCCGGCTTCGGCCCAGAAGGGACCCGGCGTTTCGATCGGCCGCGGCATCGGCTTCACCGGCTCGATCGAGGGCGCCGACACGCTGACGGTCGAGACCAAGGTCGAGCTGGCGGTCAAGTGCCGGTTGCTCGTCGTCGCCGAGGAAGGCCACTACAGCGGCAAGGTCGAGGCGGAGATCGTTGAGATCCGCGGCCGTTTCGACGGCGAGATGACGGCGAAGGACCGCCTCATCATCCACGACAAGGGCGCCATCTCCGGCACCATCAAGTACAAGGAGATCGAGGTTGCCCGCGGCGCCACGCTGACCGGCAATTTCGACGTCCTGAAGAAGGGCTGATCGCGGCGGGCGCGGGCCGCCGCGCCGTCAATCCGCTCGCGGCAACTGCTCGTTGCCGCATTGCCGAAGCGACAGGCGCAGGTTGCAAAACCGCCAAGCTTCGCGCAGAATCCGCCCTGCCGCGACATTTCCTGCGCGGCAGGGGGACAAACCATGTTTCGCATTCTTTTCGTGGTCGCGCTCTGCGCGCTCACCCTGGCCGGCTGCGCCACCCAGTCCCATCAGCAGATCACCGCGCTCAAACGCACCGAGGTGCAGCAGCCGCGCATCCTTCTGATGCCGCTCAACGTCGAACTGTCGGAAATGAGCGCCGCAGGCCTGCTCGAGCCGAAGGCGGAATGGACCGGTGCTGCCCAGAAGCACATCGTCACGGCGTTGCGCGCCGAGAAGGCGAAACGCAGCATCCAGATGCTGGAGTTCGAGGAGGACAAAGCACCGGCCGACCAGCGCGACGATCTGCTGCAGCTCACCAAGCTCCACGGCGCGGTCGGCCAGTCGATCATGGCGCACCAGTATGTCGAGCCGCTTGCGCTGCCGACCAAGCAGGGGAAGTTCGAGTGGTCGCTCGGACCGAGTACCCGTGCGCTCAAGGACGTCTATGGCGCCGATTACGCGCTGTTCGTCTTCGTGCGCGACAGCTACGCGAGCGCAGGCCGCGCCGCCGTGATCGTGCTCGGCGCCATCCTGGGCGTCGGCATCCCCGGCGGCGCGCAGGTGGGCTTCGCCTCGCTGGTCGAGCTCGAAACCGGCAACGTCGTCTGGTTCAATCGGCTCGCGCGGCCCTCTGGTGATCTGCGCACGGAAGCGGCTGCTCAAGAGACCGTGCAGACGCTGATCGCCGGATTGCCGCAGTGAGCGCGTTCGGACGTCGTCACCTTCTCGGAGGGTGCTCCGCCTGCGCCGCCCTCGCCCTCGCCGGCTGCGTCACCGATGGCGTAAAGCCGGCCCCGATTGCGCCGGGCTACAAGCCGAGCGCCGCCACGGACGAGGGCGGGTTGTGGCAGATCATGGACAAGGCGGAAGCCGAGACGAAGCGTTCGCGATTTCTCGTTCGCGATGCAGAGCTGAACGAGTATGTGCGCGACATCGCCTGCCGGCTCGCTGGCAATCATTGTTCCGATCTGCGCGTCTACATCACACGCACGCCGGCGTTCAACGCGTCGATGGCGCCGAATGGGATGATGACCGTGTGGACCGGCTTGCTGCTGCGGACGCAGAACGAAGCGCAGCTCGCAGCGGTTCTGGGCCACGAGATAGGACACTACATCCATCGTCACTCGCTCCAGGTCTACCGCAATGCACGGGACACGGCGGATGTCGCCGCCTTCCTGAGCATCGGGCTCGCCGGCGCCGGCGTCGGCATCGTCGGATCAATGGTGCAGCTTGCGGCGCTCGCGAGCATCTTCGCCTTCAATCGCGATCAGGAGCGCGAGGCCGACGACGTCGGGTTGAAGCTGATGACCGAAGCGGGCTACAGGCCGATCGAAGCCTCGCGCGTGTGGGAACAGCTCATCGCCGAGGCGGCAGCCGCCGAG
>DATAAP010000689.1:0-6895 GCA_036260035.1 Alphaproteobacteria bacterium
AGTCGCACCGCCGGAGCGCTCGCCATGAAGACCACGCCTGTCACCAAGCCCGATCTCGGCGCCTCCGTGTTCGCAGTGCCCCCGCTGGCGCGGAATGCCGATCTCTCGCTCAACCGCGCTGCCAATGCAGCACAGATCCGCCACGTCGAGGCGGGCGGCGTCACCAGCATCCTCTACGGCGGCAACGCGAACATGTTTCATGTCAGCGTGGCGGAGTTTCCGGCCCTGCTCGACATGCTGGAGGAGCTCGCGGCTCCGAACACGTGGATGATCCCGTCCGTGGGGCCTGAATTCGGGCTGCTGATGGATCAAATGGCGATCCTGCGCCAGCGACGCTTTCCCACCGCGATGGTGTTACCGCTGGCTTCGCCCGGCACGTCGGACGGGCTCGAATCGGGCATCGCCCGCGCGGCGGAGAAATTCGGCCGGCAGCTGATCCTCTACATCAAGTCGGAGACCGGCCTGACGCCCGACGCGCTCGGCCGCCTGGTCGAACGCGGTCTGGTCTGCGCGGTGAAGTACGGCATCGAACGGCTCGATCCGAAACAGGACGAGTTTCTCAAGCGCATCCTCGACCGCGTCGACCGTTCGCTTGTGGTCAGCGGCATGGGCGAGCGGCCGGCCATTGTGCATCTGCGCGATTTCGGCCTCGCTGGCTTCACCTCAGGCTGCGTTTGCATCGCACCGCGCAGCGCCATGCTGCTGCTCAAGGCGATGCAGCGCGGCGACTGGGCCGAGGCGGAGCGCCTGCGCGCGCTGTTCATGCCGCTCGAGGAATGCCGCATCCGGCTGCACCTGATCCGCGTGCTGCACGAGGCGCTGACGCTTTCCGGCATCGCCGACATGGGCCCGATCCTGCCGATGCTCAGCAACATCGACGCCAAGCACCATGCCGAGATCCGCACTCTGGCTTTGGCGCTGAAGGAAGCCGATGTGCGGCAATCGCTTGCAGCGTAGAAGCGGACTTGAAGCCGCCCCATCATCTCAACAAACGGAGTTTGGGAGGACACATGAAGAGACGAGCCCTGCTTGCCCTGCTCTGCGCCGCAGCCTTGGGGCTCCCGGCGCAGGGACACGCGGCCGGCTATCCGGAGAAAAGCATCACTATCATCGTGCCGTTCGTCGCGGGCGGCTCGTCCGACATCGTCGGGCGGTTGACGGGCCAGAAGCTCGCCGAAAAGCTCGGGCAGAACGTGATCATCGACAACCGGCCGGGCGCCAATGGCGGCATCGGCGCCAACCTCGTCGCCAAGGCGAAGCCGGATGGCTACACGCTGCTCGTCGGCTCGATTGGCGTCTATTCGATCAATCCCGCGCTGTTCAAAGACCTGAACTACGACCCCGCGCGCGACATGGACCTGCTGTCGCTGGCGGTGCGCACGCCGAACGTGCTCGTCGCTAACCCGAAATTCCCGGCCAACACCGTGGCGGAGCTGATCGCGCATATGAAGAAGCAGCCGGGCCAAGTGACGTTCGCGTCGTCGGGCATCGGCTCGTCCGATCACCTGACCGCGGTGCTGTTCTGGCAGAAGACCGGCACCACAGGCGTGCACGTGCCCTATAAGGGCGGTGCGGCAGCGATGAACGACATGATCGGCGGCCACGCCGACGTCTCGTTCCAGAATCTCGGCGCGGCGTCTGGCCACGTAAAGGCGGGCCGCCTAAAGATCCTCGGCGTCACCAGCGAGAAGCGCCACCCCGTCTTCCCCGACACGCCGACAATGTCTGAGGCTGGCGTGCAGGGGCTCGAAGTCTATTCCTGGCAGGCCTTTGCCGGTCCGAAGGGCCTGCCGAGGGACGTCATGGACAAGCTGCAGCCCGCGCTGGTCGCGGCCTTGAAGGACCCGGAAGTCGCGAAGAAGTTTGACGAGATCGGCTTCGAGGTCGTTGCCAACTCGCCGAAGGAGTTCGCCGACTTCCAGGCCGCGGAGGTGAAGCGCTGGAAGGAAGTGATCGAAAAGGGCAACATCAAGCCTGAGAGCTGATTCAGGCGCGGCGCGATCACACACGCGCCGCGTACTCCTTTTCCAGTACGCCGTGCGTTGTCCAGAACGGGCGTGGCTCCGCGCCCGCAAGGCGGTCCTCCAGGATCGCGAAATGGGCGTGCCAGCCGGGCAGCACGCCGAGCATCGTTGCGCGGTCGAGCAGGCGGTGCGTCAGGACCAGCAGCACATCCTTGCCACGCGGCGTCAGCTCGAACGCCACCTCGGTCTCTCCCTCGTCTCCGGCCCACATGAAGACGAGCAGCCGCGGCTTTTCGACGCGGACGATGCGGCCAGTCGTGCTGACACCGTCTTTCATCTTCTCGTATTTGGCCGGCGGCTCCTTCTCCGATGAGAGATCGGCATGGTGGAAGTTCAGCTCCATCCTGCCGCCCGGGCGCAGCTCCATCTCGCCCGGCGCGAGCCACGTGGCGCGCTTCTCCGATTCGGTCAGATAGCTCCAGACCCGTTCGATCGGCCCGGGCAGCACGCGCTCGAAGCGGATCGAGCCCGCTTCCGTAACGACGCCGTAATCGTTCATCTGCTTCTCCTCGTCTTCCTCGCGGGCGCGCGGAGCACCTGCTCCAAGGCGTCGAGCCGCCCGGCCCAGAACCGCCGCACCTGGCTGAGCCACTCATCAATCGCCTGCAGGCCCTCTGGGTCGAGCGTGTATATGCGCCGCTGCCCTTCGACTCGCACGCGCACGAGGCGCGCCTCGCGCAGCACCTTCAAGTGCTGCGAGACCGCTGGCGCGCTGATCGCGAATTGCTCGGCGATCTCGCCCGAGGCGCGCTCGCCGCGGCCGAGCATCTCAATGATCTGCCGCCGGGTCGGGTCCGCGAGGGCCGTGAGGCTGTCCATGGCCCTAATATTTGCGCATATTCTTAATTAAGTCAATACTAAAATACTGCGCATGCGGCCGCGCCCACAAGCAAGCCGGCTTTGTCAGCCGATTCCCTGCAATCCGGCGATGATGGGCAGGCGGGCGGCGCGGAAGGCGGGGAACAGGCCGCCGATCAGCCCGACGATGAGGGCGAGCACGACGCCCTGGGCCACCAGCTCCGGCGAAAGCTGGAAGCTGAACACCACCTGGGTGAAGCTGCCGCCGAGCGTGGACGCGGTGATTCCGTCGAAGATCAGCCACGTCGCGATCGCTCCGACGGCTCCGCCGATGGCGGCGAGCACCAGCGATTCCGCCAAGGTGCCGATGAACGCGGGAAAGCCGCCGAAGCCGATCGCGCGCAAAGTCGCGATCTCCGTCGCGCGCGACGCGACCGAGCTGTACATGGTGTTCAGCGCGCCAGCGAGTGCGCCGAACGCCATCGCGATCGCCAGCGGCCAGCCGAGCTTCTGGATCAGGTCGGTTGTCTGCGAGGCCTGGTCGGCGAAGTACTCGACCTCCGACTTCGCATCGAGCTTCAAGCGTGGGTCGTTCTCGACGTACTGCTTCAGCTGCGCGAGCGCCGCGGGGCTGGTCAGCCGCACGCGCGCGGTCTGGAATACATTGTTGCGGTTGAACAGGCTTTGGATCACCGGCAGGTCGCCCCAGATCTCCGACTCGAAGACGCTGCCGCCCGCCTCGAACACGCCGACCACCGTCCAGCGCGTGGTCGCAAAGCTCGCAGTCTGGCCGAGCTCGAAACCCTCGAACTCCTTGAGCAGGCTCTTGCCGACGACGATCTCGTTGGTGCCGGGCGTGAACATGCGGCCCTGCACGATGCTGATGCCCTTGCGCAGCGCTGCCCCTTCCGGACCGATGCCGCGCAGCGGCAGATTGGCTTTGGTCTGGGTCGCGCGTTTGACGCCGTCGACGACCAGATAGAGCTCCGCCGACACGAGCGGCCTGCCCTCGGCACTGCGGGCGACGCCCGGCGCCTCCTCGATCAGGCGCACCTGCTCGCGCGTGATGCCGCTGTTGATCTCGGCCTGCGAGCCGGCGCGCAGGACGATCGCGATCTCGTCGGAGCCCGAACCGGCGATGGTGCGTTGGAAGCCGTTGGCCATGGCCAGGAAGGCGAGCAGCACCATCACCACCAGCGCCACGGCGACGACGGTCGACAGCGACAGCCAGAAGCGTTGCGGGATGCTCTTGACGTTGATCTTCGTGACCGCAGCGGTCTGCAGCAGGATGGGCGGCATCAGGCCCTCCCCAGCGCGCTGGCGATGCGCAGGCGCATTGCGTTCACCGCTGGAATGATCCCGGTCACGATCCCCAGCGCCAGCATCAAGATGAGCGCGGCGATGTAGATGTCCGCGGTAACGGCCAGGCCGGGCACGAATTGGGAGATCGAATCGCGCAGCGCCAGCGTCGCCAGAAACGCCACTGCCATGCCTGGCAGGCCGCCGAGCAGCGTCAGCAGCACGGATTCGCCCAGCACCAGCTTCAGGATGCGGCCGCGCGGGAATCCCAACGTCTTGAGCACGCCAATCTCGCGCGTGCGCTCGCGGATCGACATCGCCATGGTGTTGCCGACCACCATCAGGATGGTGACGAAGGCCGCGCCCACCACGAGGCCGACGATCAGGGCGATGTTGCCGAGCTGGGCGATGAATGCCTTGTTGAAGGCCTTCTCCGTGTCGGTCGAGGTCTCGTAGGGCGAATTGGCGAACATCGCGTCGATCGTCTTCGAGACGCGGTCGTTGATCCCAGGCGACGTGGTCGTCAGCAGGATCCAGCCGATCGTGTCCTTGTCGAAGGTGCGCGTCTCGTTGAAATACGCGTACTGGAACATCATGAAATTGGTGTCGACGCGCGGGCTCGTCGGCCTGGCGATCGCGACGATGGTCATGTCCCAGGTCTGGCTGCCGTTCCTCTGGGTGTAGATGTTGCTGCCCATCGGCACGCGATCGCCGACCTTCCAGCCCCATTTGCGCGCCAGCGCTTCGCCAACGACGGCGCCGGTCCGCTCGCTGATGAACGCCTTCTTCTCCTCGGGCGTCAGCTCGATCAGGTCCTGAATGATGTCGACATAGGTCTGCGGCTCGACCGCGTAGACGACGGTGAAGTTCTTCGGATCCTGGTAGTAGCCGCCGAACCAGTTGGCATGCGAGACCTGCCGCACGCCCTCGATGTTGCGGATGCGGTTGAAGTACGAGATCGGCAGCGGCTGGGTGAAGTTGATCTTGTTGACCACCACCAGCCGGTCGGCCTGGGCGAGGTCCTGGCCCGCGTAGAATGCGCGCAGGAAGGCGCCGAGCACGCCGAAGATCGCGAAGGCGAAGAAGATCGAGACGATCATCAGCGCCGCCCGCATGCGCTTCCGAAACAGGTTCTTGCGGATCAGCGACAGGTCGTTCATGCCGCCAGCTCCCGCTCGATGAAGCGGCCCTTGTCGAGGTGCAGGATGCGGCGCGCATATTTCGCCGCCTCCGGGTCGTGCGTGACCATGATGACAGTCTTGCCCAGCTCCTTGTTGAGGAGCTGCAGGATCGAGAGGATCTCGTCGGCCATCGCGCGGTCCAGATCCCCGGTCGGCTCGTCGCACAGCAGCAGCTTGGGATCGGAGACCACCGCGCGCGCGATGGCGACGCGCTGCTGCTGGCCGCCAGACATCTCGCGCGGATAGTGCTTGGCGCGGTCGGCAAGGTTGACGATCTTGAGCGCCGTCTCGACATGCTGGCGGCGCTGGCCCGAGTTGAGCTTCGTCAGGAGCAGCGGCAGCTCCACGTTCTGCTGCGCGGTCAGCATCGGCATCAGGTTGTAGAACTGGAAGACAAAGCCCACGTTGGCAGCGCGCCAGCGCGCCAGCTCCGCCTCGTTCAGCCCGTCGATGCGCTGTCCCGCAAAGCGGATCTCACCGGAGGTCGGCGTGTCGATACCGCCGAGCAGGTTGAGGAGCGTCGTCTTGCCCGAGCCCGACGGCCCCATGATGGCGATGAAGTCGCCTTCCGCAATCGTCATGCTCAGATGATCGAAGATCGTGATCGTTTCGCGGGCTTTGGTGAAACGCTTGGAGACGTCCACGAGCTCGATCAACGCCTTGGTCGCCATCGTCACTCCTGTTGCAGAATCAAGTCAGGATCAGCCGCTCTTCGCCTCTTCGGCGAAGGTGACCTTTACCGCCATATCGGGAAGGATGCGAGGGTCCTTGCGATCGAAGCCGATGCGCACCTTGATCGTCGCCTTGTCGCGATTGGCGGTCGGCACGATCGCGATCACCGAGGCCGGAAACTTCGTATCGGGATAGGCATCGAGCACCGCCTCGACCCGCTGCCCCGGCTCGACGCGGCCGATATAGGCTTCGTTGACGTCCACCTCCACCTCGATGGAGTCCATGTCGACGATGGTGCAGATGCCGGTGCGCGTGAAACCGCCACCCGCCGAGAGCGGCGAGATCATCTCGCCGGGTTGCGCGCTCTTATCGATGACGATGCCACTGAACGGCGCGCGGATTGTGTGCTTCTCGACGACTTCCGACGCGCGCTGCACATCCAGCCGCGCCGTCTCAAGCTCGGCCTGCGCCTTCTGCAGCTGCGCGCGCAGCACACCGACACGCGCCTCGGCCTTGGTGAGGTCGGCGGTGCTCGCGAAGTCGCGGCGCGAAAGGCTCTGCGTGCGGTTCCACACCAGCTCCGCGTCGCGCAGGTCGGCGGCGACGCTCGCAATCGCCGCTTCTGCGCTGGCTTGGCGCGATTTCGTGAGCTTGAGGTCGGCCTCGGCAAGGACGCTGTCGAGCCGCGCCAGCACCTGCCCCTGTGTCACCACCTTGCCTTCCTCGACGTTGACCTCGACGACTTTGCCTGTCACTTCGGCGGCGACGGTCGCCTTGCGGCGCGCGACGATATAGCCCGAGGCGACCAGCGCGCCCGGGCGCCGCGTCGGGGCCGCGGCGGGCGCCGTCTGCGGCTCGGCCACCTGCGCCGGAGGTGCGGCCGGCGCCGGCGTGTCCTTTGTCCAGTATTCTGACGCGACG
>DATAAP010000690.1:0-8323 GCA_036260035.1 Alphaproteobacteria bacterium
CACCGTGTCGCGCGCCTTGGGCCACCCGATCGTCTCTTCATCCGCATCGGGCAGCGGCGCGTTGCGGTCCCAGTAGTCAAGCGCGTCCTTGCCGAACCAGCGCGCCTTGAGCGCGTAGTAGCGGTGCGACAGGCGCGGGAACGCCTCGCGCACCGACGTGATCAGCGCATCGACGACCGCATCTTCGACACGGTTGGAAAGATTGCGGGCAGAGATCGGCTTTGCGTAGTGCCGCCACTTGTCATCGATCTCCTTGTCCTTCGCGAGGGTGTTGGTCACCAGCGCGAACAGCCGCGCGTTGTCGCCGAATACCTTGCCGATCGATTTGGCCGCATCGCGGCGCATGGCCGGATCGCGATCGGAGAGCAAGTGCAACGCTTCGGCGCTGGTCAGCTCCTTGCCGCGCAAGGGAAAGCGCAGGGCGGCGATCGTCTCGTCGAACAGGCGCACCCAGGCGCCGCGGCCCGCGACGTATTTCTCGTGCAGCAGCCGCTCCATCTCGTCGGAGAGTTGGTGCGGCCGGAAGGCGCGCAGATCGCGAAGCCAGGGCTGGTAGCGCGCGAGCTCGGGCGCCTTCAGCTTCTGCGCAAGGTCGTCGTCCTCCAGCCGATTGAGCTCCAGCGTGAAGAATAGGATGTTGGTCGAGATGGCATTGACCCGCTCCTGCATGGTCTGGAAGAACTTGGCAATCAGCGGGTCACTCTGGTTGCCGGCGTATGTGAGCTCGGCGAAGCTCATGACGCGGCCGAGCCGCTCCTCGATCTTCTCGAACGCGCCGACGGCTTGGCCCAGGGCCGCGCCTTCGAGACCCGCCAGCTTCCCGAAATAGCGCTCGCGGAACGCTTTAGCGTCGCGCTCAATAGCCGCGAGATCGGCTTCGAGCTTCGGGTCTTCGCGGCCGCCATAGAGGTCCGACAGGTCCCAGGCCGGAAGCGGCCCCAGCGGCTCGGCCTGGGGAGCGCGTTCGAGGACAGTGGCGGCGAGGGGACGGTGGGCGAAGGTCGACATTGGGCTTAACTCCAGAGGGCACCTATCGATATAAGACTCGCATAGGCGAACGCCAAGTTCCGAGCCCGGCATCTCGGCACGGAGATTTGGCCAAAGGATGACGGGAACGCTCATGGATTATCGGGCCTGCCCGAATCTGGTCCACATGCTGCTCGATCGGGCGAAGGCGCTCGGCGCCAAGCCGGCCCTGTGGGGCAAACGGGACGGAAGCTGGGTTGCCCTGACCTATGCCGAGCTTGGCCAGCAGGTTGTGCGGCTCGCGCGCGGCCTGCGGGCACTCGGCGTGCAGCCTGGTGACCGCGTCGCACTGGCGGCTGAAAACCGGCCGGAATGGATCGTCGCCGACTATGCGATCATGGCCGCGGGCGGCATCTCGGTGCCGGCCTATACGACGAACACGGTGGCGGACAACCGGCACATCTTCACCAATGCCGGCATCAAGGGCGTGATCGCCTCGACGCGCTCGCTCGCCGAGCGCGCGCTGACCGCCGGCCGCGAGGCGCCGGGCTGCAGCTTCCTGATCGCGATCGAGCCGCCGGACGTGGCGCAGAATGTCGGGCTTGCCCTGCTCACCTGGGACGAAGCGCTCGCGCGCGGGGACGGATCCACGGACGACATCAACACGACGGTCGCGCGGCTGAAGCGCAGCGATCCGGCCTGCATCATTCATACGTCCGGAACCGGCGGGCTGCCCAAGGGAGTCATCCTTAGCCACGGCGCTATCCTCGCGAACTGCCTCGGCGCCTACGACCTGCTCGTCGAACTTGGGCTTGAAGACGAGGTCTTCCTGTCCTTCCTACCGCTTTCGCACTCCTACGAGCACACCTGCGTCGGCGCGTTCGCGCTGTCAGTCGGCGCTCAGATCTATTTCGCCGAGAGCGTCGAGGCTCTGCCGCGCAACATGATCGAGGCGAAGCCGACGATCATGACGGCGGTGCCGCGCCTCTACGAGACGATGCATCAGCGCATCCTCTCCGGCCTCAAGCGTGAGAAGCCGCTGAAAGCGAAGCTGTTCATGAAGGCGGTCGAGATCGGGCGTAAGCGCTACGAGAATACGATGACACCGGCCGATCGGCTGCTGGACCCGCTGCTGTCGCTGCTCGTGCGTTCGAAAGTGCGCGCGCGCTTCGGCGGCCGGCTGAAGGCGTTCGTCTCCGGCGGCGCGCCGCTCAGCTACGAAATCGGCTTGTTCTTCACGGCACTCGGCGTGCGGCTGCTGCAGGGCTACGGTCAGACCGAGTCTGCGCCGGTCGTCAGCTGCAATCGTCCGTTCCGCGTAAAGCTCGATACGGTCGGGCCGCCGGTGACGGATGTCGAGGTGCGCATCGCCGAGGACGGCGAGATCCTGGTGCGTGGCGAGCTCGTCATGTCGGGCTATTGGAACGACGAGGCGGCGACCCGTGCAGCAATCCGCGACGGCTGGCTGCATACCGGCGATGTCGGGCTCATCGATGCGGACGGCTACATCAAGATCACCGACCGCAAGAAGGATTTCATCAAGAACGCCGGCGGCGACATGGTGGCACCCGCGCGCATTGAGGGACTTTTAGCGCTGCAGCCCGAAATCGCGCAAGCCATGATCTATGGCGACCGCAAGCCGCATCTGGTCGCGGTGATTGTGCCGCATCAGGAGGCGATCGAAGCCGCCGCGAAAGCTAACGGCACGGCGCCCGATCTTGCGAAGCTCGTGTCGGACAAAGGCCTGCGTGCCGCCGTCGAGGCGGCCGTGGCCAGGGTCAACGCGCAGGTCCAGGGGCACGAGCGCGTGCGCCGCTTCATCCTTGCGCGCGAGGCCTTCACGATCGCGAATGAAATGATGACGCCGACCCTGAAGATCAAGCGTCACAAGATCCGCGAGGCGTATGGAGAGGGGCTCGAGGCGCTCTACAAATAGCGTCTACACGCCGTGGTACTTGCGGTACCAGTCGACGAATTTCGGAATGCCTTCGTCGATCGTCGTGCGCGGATGGAAGCCGAGATCGCGCGTCGCTGCCTCGATATCGGCATAGGTCTCCTTAACGTCGCCCGGCTGCATGTCTTCGAGCTTGATCACCGCTTTGCGGTTCGTCGCACGCTCGATGAGCTCGATGAAGCGCAGCAGCTGCTCGGCACGATGGTTGCCGAGATTGTAGCGCCGATGCGGCACAGCGCCATTGTCGACGGGCGGGTGGTCGAGGGCGGCGATCACCCCGGCGACGATATCGTCGATGAAGGTGAAGTCGCGCATCATGTCGCCGTGGTTGAACACCTGGATCGGCGCCCCCTCGAGGATCGCCTTGGTGAAGATGTAGGCCGACATGTCCGGCCGGCCCCACGGGCCATAGACGGTGAAGAAGCGCAAGCCGGTCGCCGGAATGCGGTAGAGATGGCTGTAGCAGTGGCTCATCAGCTCGTCCGCCGCCTTGGTCGCGGCATAGAGTGAGATCGGCTGATCGACCTTCTGCTCGACCGAGAACGGCAGGGTCTTGTTGCCGCCATAAACCGATGACGACGAGGCGTAGACGAGGTGCTTGAGGCCGGCATGATGCCGGCAGGCCTCGATCACGTTGAAGTGGCCGATGAGGTTGGCCTCGATATAGGCCTGCGGGTTAGTCAGCGAATAGCGCACGCCCGCCTGGGCGGCGAGATGCACGACCCGGTCGATCTTGTCCGCGCCGGCCAGCAGTTCGGCCACGGCGCCGGGAGTCGCGATGTCGCGCTTCTCGAAGCGGAAGGCCTTGTGGCGTGACAGGCGTTCGAGCCGCGCCTGCTTGAGGCGGATGTCGTAGTAATCGTTGAGATTGTCGAGCCCGACCACGCGTTCGCCGCGCGCCACCAGAGCCTCGGAGAGGTGATAGCCTATGAATCCGGCAGCGCCGGTGACGAGAACGGTCATGTGCTGAAGCGCGTCCCTAAGGCAGTCGAGGCGCCGCGTTTTAACGCGGCTGCGCGGCGAAATCACGCAGTGAATGCGCCCCGCGCCCGCAGGCTACCCGGTGACCGGTAACAGTGTGGTTAATGGCGGGCCTTTAGCGGCTGCCAGGCGAATGTCCCGTACGCCGCTTGCAGCGGCCCCGGCGAGCTGTTAGCGTCGTCGAGTCATGAAATGGGATACCGTCGCGCTTCCCGTCGACCGCGCACAGAACCAGTTGGTCCGCTGGTCCTGGTGGTGACAACCGTCACCATCGATCCCCTTTCCATTTCCCGTCAGCTGTAGAGCGTCGTTTCGTTCCGGTCCCGCGACCGGCGGAGCGGCATACGTTCAACCGGATCGCCCAGGGGCGATCCGCACCTGGGGACCGACCATGCCCATGCTCTTCACCACGCCATCCGGCATCCGCATCGGCCGCCGCACGCGCGCCCTCGATCCCGCGACCGCCCTCGATGGTTTCGCCGAGCGGCTCGACGACACACGCGGCGCATTGTTTTCCTCAGGTATCGATTATCCCGGCCGCTACTCGCGCTGGGAGTTCGGCTTCATCGATCCGCCGATCGAGCTCATCGGCCGCGGCCGCAGCCTCGCCGTCCGCGCGCTCAACCAGCGCGGCCTGCGGCTGCTGCCGATGCTGAACGCGCTGTTCGCCGATGCGTCGCCGCTGCGCGTCAGCCGGGACGGCCCGCGCGCCTTCGCGATCGAGGTCCCGGAAGCGACGGATGCGGCGTTCAGCGAGGAAGAACGCAGCCTGCAGCCCTCGCTTTTCGCGCCGCTGCGGCGCCTGATGGCGGAGTTCGCAGGCATCGACGACCGCGCGCTCGGCCTTTACGGCGCCTTCGGCTACGACCTGCTGTTCCAGTTCGACCCGATGGCACTGCGCATGCGCCGGCCGGCGGACCAGAAGGAGATCCATCTCTATCTGCCCGACCGCATGATCGTGGTCGACCGCCGCAAGGAGCAGGCGTTCCAGCACGACTACGAGTTCGCGCAGGGAGACGCGACGACGAAGGGCGCCTCGCGCCGCGCCTTCGCACGGCTCGCAACACCCATCATCGAAGCGTTGAACCCGGAGGTCACGTCGGACCATACGCCGGAGGACTATGCGGCGATGGTCGATGCCGCGCGCGAGCGCATGCGCGTGGGCGACATCTTCGAGGTCGTTCTGAGCCGGCGCTTCTTCGCGCGCTACGGCGGCACGCCGTCGGAGCTGTACCGCAAGATGATCGCTGTCAACCCGAGCCCCTACGAGTTCCTGATCCAGTTCGGCGACGAGCAGCTCATCGGCACGTCTCCAGAGATGTTCGTCCGCGTCGAGGGCAGCCGCGTCGAATCCTGCCCGATCTCAGGCACCGCGCGCCGCGGCGGCGGCGCCATGGAGGATGCGGAGCGGCTCAAGGCACTGATCAACTCCGAGAAGGACGAGGTCGAGCTGACGATGTGCACCGATGTCGACCGCAACGACAAGGCGCGCATCTGTGAGCCGGGCAGCGTCAAGCTGCTCGCGCGGCGCCAGATCGAAACCTATGCCGGCCTGTTCCACACGGTCGATCACGTCGAAGGAAGGCTGCGCGCCGGCATGACCGGTCTCGACGCCTTCCTCTCGCACATGTGGGCGGTGACACTGACCGGCGCGCCGAAGCGCAAGGCAGCGGACATCATCGAGACGCTCGAGACCAGCCCGCGCCGCTGGTATGGCGGCGCGGTCGGCGCGCTGCTGCTCAACGGCGACGTCAATACGGGCATCACGATCCGCACCGTGCATCTCGCCGACCGTCGCATTACCTATCGCACGGGCGCCACGTTGGTCTGGGACTCGGTAGGCGCCGAGGAAGACGCCGAGACGCGCACGAAGGCGACCGCCCTCTTCCGCATTCTGGAGGCCGGAAAAGCCAAACCCGCTGCGGCCGTGGGAGCGCTGGTTGGCAAGGGCAAATCTATCGTGCTGGTCGACAACGAGGACTCCTTCGTACACACGCTCGCCGACTATTTCCGCCAGACGGGCGCGGAGGTGGTCACCTATCGCCACAACATCGCGATGGAGCGGTTGCTCGCGTCGCCGCCCGATCTCGTGGTGCATTCGCCGGGCCCGGGCCGGCCGGCGGAGTTCGGCGTGCCGAAACTCGTCCTCGTCCTCGCCAAAGCCGGCGTGTCGCAGTTCGGCGTCTGCCTAGGGCTGCAGGGCATGGTCGAGGCGTTCGGCGGCAGCCTCGACGTGCTGCCGCAGCCGCGCCACGGCAAGACCTGGTCGGTCACGCATGACGGCACCGGCCTGTTCGCCGACGTGCCGTCGCCAGCGCGCGTCGGTGCTTATCATTCGCTGACGGCGCGGCTCGATGACTTTCCGAGTGACAACCTGACGGTCACGGCGCGCAACGAGACGGGGCTGGTCATGGCGATCCGGCACAACACGCTGCCGATCGCCGCGGTACAGTTCCATCCGGAGTCGATCCTGTCGCTCGGCCGCCAGGTCGGGCACACGCTCGTCGGCAACGTGGTCCGGGAACTGGCGACGGCGCGCGCGAGTCTAGAGGCGGCGCTGGCCGGCTGACGGTTCGGCCAGGCCGGCGCAGCAAGTTGCGGTCGCGCCGGCCGCTGCGGCGGCAATATTCGTTCTAGCCCTGGCGCGCCGGGGCCGCCGTTATTGCTTTCGGAATACCCCTCCTCCGGTGCGATTGTTTGCCGCAAGGGCCTGCATTACGTTATTGACAAACAACGCGGAACGGCCCGCCTAGGGCTGGAGGAAGCACGCCATGGCGCTCGCCGCAGTCTCGCTCGACGATAAATACACGCTGGAATCGGGCCGCATTTACCTGAGCGGCATCCAGGCGCTGGTGCGCCTGCCGATGATGCAGCGCCAGCGGGACGTCGCCGCGGGCCTGAATACCGCCGGCTTCATCTCCGGCTATCGCGGCTCGCCGCTCGGGGGGCTCGACCAGAACCTCTGGCGCGCCAAGCGCTTCCTGAAGCAGAGCCATATCGAGTTCCAGCCCGGCATCAACGAGGACCTTGCCGCGACGATGGTGTGGGGCTCGCAGCAGCTCAACCTGTTCCCCGGCGCTAAGTACGATGGCGTGTTCTCGATGTGGTATGGCAAGGGCCCCGGCGTCGACCGCTGCGGCGACGTGTTCAAGCACGGCAACATGCACGGCACCTCGCGCCACGGCGGCGTGCTGCTGCTGGCCGGCGACGACCATGTCGGCGCCTCGTCGACGCTGCCGCATCAGTCCGAGCACGCCTTCATCAGCGCGATGATCCCGGTCCTCAATCCGGCCGGCGTGCAGGAGATCCTCGACTACGGCCTCTATGGCTGGGCGATGGGCCGCTACTCCGGCTGCTGGGTCGGCTTCATCTGCACCGCCGAGACAGTGGAGGCGTCGGCGTCCGTCTATGCCGACCCGAACCGGGTGAACATCGCGCTTCCGAACGATTTCGAGATGCCGCCGGGCGGGCTGAACATCCGCTGGCCGGACCCGTGGGTCGAGCAGGAGTACCGCCTGCAGCGCTACAAGGCCTACGCCGCCCTCGCCTTCGCGCGCGCCAACCGCCTTGACCGCATCGTCATCGACAGCCCGCGCCCGCGCTTCGGCATCGTTACGACCGGGAAATCCTATCTCGATGTGCGCCAGGCGCTCGACGACCTAGGCATCGACGACAGGCTCGCCGCGGAGATCGGTATTCGCCTCTACAAGGTCGCCATGTCCTGGCCGCTCGAGCGCGAGGGGGCGCGCCACTTCGCCGAAGGGCTCGAGGAAGTCCTCGTCGTCGAAGAGAAGCGCGCGATCATCGAGAACCAGTTCAAGGAGCAGCTCTACAACTGGCGCGAGGACGTGCGCCCGCGCGTCATCGGCAAGTTCGACGAACAGGGCGAGTGGATCCTGCCCTCCTCCGGCGAACTGACGCCGTCGATGATTGCCAAGGCGATCGCCAGCCGCATCCGCCGCTTTTGGACGTCGCCGCGGATGGAGGAGCGCATCGCCGTCATCGAGGCGAAAGAGCGCGCCCTTGCCGCGAAGTCTTCGACCTTCCGCCGCACGCCCTATTTCTGCTCCGGCTGTCCGCACAACACCTCGACCAAGGTGCCCGACGGCAGCCGCGCGCTGGCCGGCATCGGCTGCCACTTCATGGCGGTGTGGATGGACCGCAGCACAGCGACCTTCACGCATATGGGTGCCGAGGGCGTCACCTGGCTCGGCCAGGCGCCGTTCACGGAGACGCAGCACGTCTTCGCCAATCTCGGCGACGGCACGTACTATCATTCGGGCTCGCTGGCGATCCGCGCCGCGGTCGCCGCGCGCGCCCGAATGGTAGTAGGTGCCGTCGCCGAGATTGGCGAAGACGTGCTTCGTCTCCGTGAACGGCGCCTGGCCGAGCCAGGTGACGCCCTCCGCACCCATATGCGTG
>DATAAP010000691.1:0-3293 GCA_036260035.1 Alphaproteobacteria bacterium
TCGCGGCCGCGGCAGTACGAGTTCGCGCGGCTGAACCTGACCTATACGGTGCTCTCCAAGCGCGTGCTGACCGAGCTCGTGCGCAAGGGGCATGTCAGCGGCTGGGACGATCCGCGCATGCCGACGCTGGCGGGGCTGCGCCGGCGCGGCGTGCCGCCGGAGGCGATCCGCGACTTCGCGCGCCGCGTCGGCGTTGCCCGCGCTAATAGCACGGTCGACGTGGCGATGTTCGACCACGCCGTGCGCGAGGCGCTGAACAGGTCTGCTGCACGGCGCATGGCGGTGCTGCGGCCGTTGAAGGTAGTGATCGAAAACTATCCTGAAGGGCAGATAGAGCAGCTCGACGCCATCAACAATCCGGAAGACCCGTCGGCCGGAACGCGCCAGGTGCCGTTCACACGCGAGCTCTATATCGAGCGGGACGACTTCATGGAGAACCCGCCCAAGAAGTTCTTCCGCCTGGCGCCGGGCCGCGAGGTGCGGCTGCGCTACGCGTATTTTATCACCTGCCGCGAGGCGGTGAAGAATGCGGCGGGGGAGGTGGTGGAGCTGCGCTGCACCTATGACCCCGCGACGAAGGGCGGCAACGCGCCCGACGGCCGCAAGGTGCAGGCTACCATCCATTGGGTCTCGGCGGCGCACGCGGCGCCCGCAGAGATCCGCCTCTATGACCATCTCTTCGCTCGGCCCGATCCGGGCGCCGATGGCGACTATTTCGCCGATCTCAATCCGAACTCGCTCGAAGTGCTGGCTGACGCGCGGGTCGAGCCCTCGCTCGCCGCCACCAACAGCGACGCCACCGTGCAGTTCGAGCGGCAGGGCTATTTCTGCCGCGATCGCGACTCGGCGCCGGGCAAGCTCGTCTTCAATCGCACGGTCGGCCTGCGCGATACCTGGGCGAAGGTTCAGGCGGCGGGCGCCAAATCCAAGTAGCCACCGCTATCGCCGCGCCGCGAACAGGCGCTTCAGGATCATGTGCGTCGGCCAGAAGACGAGCGCCGGCAGCACCGCCATCTCCAGTGCGAGGTACAGAAACGGCGGCAGGACGCGCTGTGGCTCCGCGCCAGGACCGTAGACCCAATTGATGTTCTGTTCGGGGGTCGTAAGCAGCCAAGTCGCCGGCAGCAGCAGCAGTGTCAGCATCGTCTGCCGGATGAAGGAACGCCGGTCGTAGCCGAGGCAATGCAACAGCCAAAGCAGCGTCGGCGGAATTGCGAGGTGGAAGAGCGATAGGCCACGCAGGTACACCGGCGTCGCCGGGTCGAACATGTACGAAGCGAGCCCGATTTGGCCTCCGCTAACGAAATCCGCCGTCCAGGTGAGTTCCAGCGCGAGGACGCCGACGGCGGCCATGCCGGCCGGCCAAGCACGTTCGGTGATGATCGCTGCTGTCGTCGCGAATAGCGCAAGATCGGAGAGCCAGAGGAAGTTCTGCGGGCCGTAGTGCCACCAGTACACCGGCACCAGCCCGACGACGAAGCCGCCGTAAATCAGTTTGAGCCAGAGCGGCACTGCGTGCGCCCGGCTCACCGCTGTCGTGCTTAGATGCCGTTCGCGAAGGCTGGCGCGAAGCTTTGATGCCGAGCTGAACATCGCACGGCGCAACGAGGGGCCGACGTATCGGTTCCGCTGTTGCATAGGCGGCGTCTGCGAGCCTGACTAGACTGCCGCGGCCACGTTCAGAGCTGGCGCCGCTCACTGCATGCTTCGCAGCGCCTCCCGGCAGGCTTGCTCGCAGCGGCGGCACGATTCTGCGCAGACGCGGCAATGCTCGTGCTGCTGCGCATGCCGCGCGCATTCCTCGCCGCAGAGCCGGCACGCGGTCTCGCAGGCTTGAAGCATGCGGCGTATCACTTCCTCATTCGAGCCGGTGCGTCGCGTGCTAATGGATCCGGTAATGGCGCAGATATCCGCACAGTCCAGGTTGAGGCGGATACATTGCCGGAGCTCTTTGACCATATCCTCGCCGATGCAGGCATCGGCGCAGGATGTGCATGCCTGGGCGCAGTCGTAGCATTCCTCGATGCAGCGGATCAGCGCGTCGTTCGTGTTCCCTTTGACATCCGGATGCGTCCGGATCATCTCCTGGGCATGCATGGGCCTCTCCATCCTCGGAAATGCGGCGTACCCGACTAAACAGGTCCGGCATCTCCGCGTTCCGCGATCGCAGAGGCCGAGGTCGATCAGGCGGGGGCGCGCTCTTCCGAGGTGCTAAGCCGGATGTCGAAGGCGGGCGGCTGGCGCAAAGTCTGGTAAACGACGCAGTAGCGCTCGGTCAGCTTTTTGAGGGTCGCGAGCTTCTCGGCATCCACGTCCGTGTCGAGGTCGAACCGCAAGCGGATGTTCTTGAACCCGACCGGCGCTTCCTTGCTGACACCGAGTGTGCCGCGGAAGTCGAGATCCCCTTCGGCGCTCACAGTGCCGCTGCGCACCTCGATGCCGAGCGCCGTCGCGACAGCGCGCAGCGTCACGCCAGCGCAGGCCACCAGCGCCTCCAGCAGCATGTCCCCGGAGCAGGCCTGCAGGCCGCTGCCGCCGGTCGCCGGATGCAGGCCGGCCTCGATCAATGCGCGGCCGGTGTCAACCTTGCAGGCGACCGAGGCCTCGTCCAGCGTGCCCTTGGCGCGCAGGGTGATGACTGCGGCGTTGGCGTCCTGCTTGTACTTGTCCTTGAGCGGCGCCTGCAAGGCGCGCAGTTCTTCGGCATTCATGGTGGCGTCCTCCTTCCCCAGTTGTGCCAGCGCGCCGGTTCCGGTTCAAGCCGCGGCGACGCGTGTCGCCGCCTCTAGCTCGCCGAGCAACGCATCCTTCCAGTGCTGGAGAGGAAAATATCAACTGCGAGTGTTAAGTGCGTTTGACGGAGCGCAGGTTCGCCGCGGTCAGGCGAGGGCGGCGGATAGCCGGATTTCATTCGCGGCAAGTTCGCGGATTCCGAGTCGACGGAAGCTCTCATGCGCTGCCGCGAGCGACCCGCCCGTATCAATGCCGCGGCACGCGTCCGCGACGACGATCGCCTCGAAGCCGAGCGCCTTCGCGTCCTCGGCGGAGAAGCGGACGCAGAAGTCAGTTGCGAGCCCGCAGAGAAAGACGCGTCGAAAGCCCCGTTCACGCAGATAGCCGCCCAGGCCGGTCGGCGTCCGATGGTCGTTCTCGAAGAACGCGGAGTAGGAATCGATCGCGCGACGGAAACCCTTGCGCACGATCAGTTCGGCATGCGGGACATCGAGCGCCGGGTGAAACGCAGCGCCCGGGGTCGCCTGGACGCAATGATCGGGCCACAGGGTCTGCGGTCC